>NZ_JAMYQD010000007.1:0-285628 GCF_040320665.1 Mesorhizobium sp. M0626
ACGGGGGGGGCTCGCTCCCTCCGGTCCTACCCGGTCCCCCCCCTCCCGCGTGCCCCCCCCCCCTCCAACACCCCCCCCCCCACCCCCGGGCCGGGCCCGCGCCCCCCCCCCCTTCGTTTTCGCAGGCTTCGAAATCAGTCCTTTTCGAATTTGCGTGCCTTGGGGACGACGCCAGGGATTGCGCCGCCGATCAGCGGCGCAACGATGAACAGCCAGAGCTGGCTGAGGGCTGCGGCACCGGTAAACAGCGCCGGGCCGATCGAACGCGCCGGATTGAGCGAGGTGCCGGTCACCGGGATCATTGCGAAGTGCAGTCCGGCCAGCGTCAGGCCGATGACCAGGCCGGCGAACGCCGTCGAGTGCTTCTCGGCGGTGACGCCGAGGATGACGGTGACGAAGGTGAAGGTGCCGATCAGCTCCCACAGGAAGGCCGAACTCGTCCCCCATTTCGCCACGTCCCAGCCATTGGCGCCGAAACCGGTGGTGTGCCCGCCGGTCTGGCCGGAGACGATGATCCACAGCGCCAGCGAGGCCAGAATGGCGCCGATGATCTGCGCGATCCAGTAAGGAATCACACCCTTGGCCGGCAGCCGGCCGGCAAGGAAGACGCCGAGCGTGACGGCCGGGTTGAGATGTGCGCCTGAGATGGGACCCACCGCGTAAGCCGCCGCAATCAGGCCGATGCCGAACGCCAGGCCGATGGCTTCCTGGCCCAGCGGCAAGTCGGCGAGAAAGCCACCCGTCGCCACCGACGCCGTGCCGATAAACACCAATAGAAATGTCCCTAGAACTTCCGCAAGATACGTTTTCATTGCCCTCTCCTCGTATCGATCCGTCGGTCCGCTTTTCCGCGCCGCGAATCATGGCGCAAAGAGTATTCCCAACGCAAAAGCTTGGAAAGCAGAGCAATTGCGCCACAGATCGTGCTTACGGCGGCCAGTTACCAACATTAGAGACCTTGCATATATTTGAGATTTGTTATCGCCGGCGGGCGGACATTTGCCGGCGGGGAAAATCGTCGGCCGCGAGCGGAAGGCCTCGTCGCCGCGAAATTCAAGCGGGGTTCAATCTCGACGCGAAACGCTCTAAGAGCAGGCCGAAAGATACTGTGCTCGATAGATGGAATGACGAATGCGACTGGGCGGACGGCTGGCGGCAGCCATTGAAGTGCTGGACGACATTGGCCGGCGCCACCGGCCGGTGGCCGATGCGCTGAAAGATTGGGGCCTGTCGCATCGCTTTGCGGGCGGCGGCGACCGCGCGGCGATCGGCAACATCGTCTACGACGCGCTGCGCCACAAACGTTCCGCCGGCTGGCTTTTAGGTGAAGACACGCCCCGCACCATCGGCTTCGGCGCGCTGCTCATCGAATGGGGCCAGACGCCGCAATCGCTCAACGATGCGCTCCAGGGTGACAAGTTCGCGCCGCCGCTGCTCAGCGCCGCCGAGTTGCAGGCGCTGGCCGAGCGCCGGCCTGAAGACGCGCCGGAGGCGGTGCGGGCGGACATACCCGACTGGTGCGCGCCGCTCTTCGAACGATCCTTTGGCGCAGACTGGGTTGCGGAAGGGGCGGCTTTGGCGACCCGCCCGCCGCTCGACATCAGGGTCAATACGCTGCAATCCGACCGCGCCAAAGTGCTGGCCGAACTCGCCGACACTGGCGCCAAACCGGCTGCTATCGCGCCGCAAGGCATTCGCATCCCGCCCATCGACGGCGACGGCAGGCACCCGAACGTACAGGCCGAGCCGGCCTTCCAGAAAGGCTGGTTCGAGGTCCAGGACGAGGGTTCGCAGATCGTTGCCGCCCTTGCCGGCGCGCAGGCCGGCATGCAGGTGCTCGACTTCTGCGCCGGCGCCGGCGGCAAGACGCTGGCGCTGTCTGCGGCGATGGCCAACAAAGGCCAGGTCTTCGCCCATGATGCCGAAAAGGCGCGACTGGCGCCGATCTTCGACCGCCTCCGCCGTTCGGAAAACCGCAACGTGCAGGTCGTCACCAAGCCGGCTGAACTCAGCCCCCTCGTGGGCCATATGGACATTGTGCTGGTCGATGCGCCCTGCACCGGCAGCGGCACCTGGCGGCGCCGTCCCGACGCCAAATGGCGGCTGACGCAAAGACAGCTCGATGCCCGCAAGGGCGAGCAGTCGGCGATCCTCGACGCGGCCAAGGCCTATGTCAAACCGGGCGGCCTGCTGGTCTACATCACCTGTTCGGTGTTCGACGAGGAGAATGGCGAGCAGATCGCTGCCTTCCGCGAGCGGCACAAGGGCTTTGTCCCGGTCGATCATCGCGCGCTCTGGGATGTCAGCTTCCCCGGTCACGCAGCGGCCGCCCGGATCGGCAAGACAAGCGATATCTCGCTGTCGCCGGCGCTCAGCGGCACCGACGGGTTCTATTTCTGTGCGCTGCGTGGGGCGAATTGACGCTGCGATTTACAGGCTGACATAGCGCCAGTTGCAGATGCGCGGCGTCGGCCGCCAGACGGGGTAGAATTCTTGCAAAGATATGTGTCGCCTCTGCTTTTCCTCATTCTGGTGCTCGGCAGCGGCCTGTTGATCGGCTATGCGACGTTGCCGGGTGAATGGTATGCCTCGCTCGCCAAGCCGCCCTTCAACCCGCCCAACTGGGTCTTCGCGCCGGCCTGGACGCTCCTTTATGTCCTCATCGCCGTAGCCGGCTGGCGGACATGGGAGCGGGAACGAGCAGGCGCCGCGATGAAGATCTGGGCCCTCCAGCTTGTTCTGAACTTCGCGTGGTCGCCGACTTTCTTCGGCGCCAAACTGGTGGGGCCGGCACTGGTCGTGATCCTGGCTCTTCTCGCCAGCATTGCGCTGTTCATAGCCACGGTGTGGAACCGCGACCGGGTTTCCGGATGGCTGTTTGCGCCCTATGCCCTATGGGTGGCCTTCGCCACCTTGCTCAACGCGTCGCTGCTCCTGTTGAACTGAGTGCTTTGCTGCAGTGCAGCAAAAGCATTTGCGTGGCGTTCAGGCGTCTGCGATAAGCTTTGCAGATAAATCAGGGCGATGGCCATGGCAGCAAAGATCGTACCCGCACCCGATTGTGAGGACCGCGTCAGGGCGTCGTTCGCCCACCAGCAGGCGATGGCGACCATTGGCGCCGAGCTGACCCTTGTGACGCCGGGCATCATCGAGATCGAAATGCCCTATTCCCAGGCACTGACCCAGCAGCACGGTTTCCTGCATGCCGGGGTGATTTCGACGGCGCTGGACTCGGCCTGCGGCTATGCCGCGTTCTCGCTGATGCCGGAAAATTCCGGCGTGCTGACCATCGAATTCAAGGTCAACCTCCTGGCGCCCGGCCGGGGCGAACGCTTCCTGTTCCGCGGCTCGGTGACCAAACCCGGCCGCACCATCATTGTCGCCGATGGCCAAGCGTACGCCTTTGCCGCCGATGGCGAGGCCAAGCTGATCGCGACCATGACCGGCACGATGATGACGGTGGTTGGCCGTGACGGGATAGCGGGATGATGGCCAGCGTTACGAGAATTGGCGGCAAGGATGTCCTTTTCGTCATGGCGGCCAAGGCCGAATACGGTCCGCATCTGCAAAAGCTGTTCACCCCGCTGATGACGGGTGTCGGCCCGGTCGAGGCAGGCGTGCGGCTTGGCGCCGAATTGTCTCGGCTGAAGCCGGAAAAAGCGCTGCCCGATATCGTCGTCTCGCTCGGCTCCGCCGGCAGCCGCACGCTTGAGCAGACGGAAATCTACCAGGCGGTCTCGGTCAGCTATCGCGACATCGACGCCTCGCCCTTGGGCTTCGAAAAGGGCGTGACGCCGTTTCTCGACCTGCCGGTGATCGTGCCGCTGCCGTTCAGGATTCCTGACATCAGGCAAGCCACGCTGTCGACCGGCGGCGCCATCATTACTGGCGCCGCCTACGACGCCATCGCCGCCGATATGGTCGACATGGAAACCTTCGCCTGCCTGCGCGCCTGCCAGCTGTTCGATATCCCGCTGATCGGCCTGCGCGGCATTTCCGACGGCGCTGCCGATCTGCGGCATGTCGGCGACTGGACCGAATACCTGCATGTCATCGATGAGAAGCTGGCGGATGCAGTCATGCGCCTCGAACAGGCCATCGGGTCGGGCACGCTGCGCAAGGAGCCGCCTGCGGGCGAGCCTGCACCGCTCTGAAAGTCGGGTTACGCAACCCATTGCGCCGACTCGTTTCTTTCTCTAAAGGCTCGCCATGACGACAGCCAATCATTCCGACACCGTCCTGGCGGACACCGTTCTCATCATCGATTTCGGCAGCCAGTTCACGCAGCTCATCGCCCGCCGCATCCGCGAGGCCGGTGTGTTTTCCGAGATCGTGCCGTTCCAATCGGCCGAAGCTGCCTTCAAGCGCATCAATCCAAAAGCCGTTATCCTGTCGGGCGGTCCCTCCTCGACATCGGACATCGGCAGCCCGCGCGCGCCGCAGATCGTCTTCGATGCCGGCGTGCCGGTGCTCGGTATCTGCTACGGCCAGATGGCCATGTGCGTGCAGATGGGCGGCGTAGCCGAAAGCTCGAACCATCGCGAATTCGGCCGTGCCTTCGTCGAGATCGAGAGGGACAGCCCGCTGTTCGAGGGCCTGTGGGCGCCAGGCCAGCGCCACCAGGTGTGGATGAGCCATGGCGACCGCGTCATCTCGCTGCCCAAGGGGTTCGAAGTCTTCGGCAAGTCGGAAGGCTCGCCCTTCGCCATCTTCGGCAATGTCGCGCGCAAGATGTACGGCATCATGTTCCACCCCGAAGTGGTGCATACGCCGGATGGCGCCAGGCTGCTGAGAAACTTCGTGCACAACATCGCCGGCATCGAAGGCGACTGGACGATGCGCGCCTATCGTGAGCACGCGGTCGAGACCATTCGCAAACAGGTCGGCAAGGGCAAGGTGATCTGCGCGCTGTCGGGCGGCGTGGATTCATCGGTCGCTGCCTTGCTGATCCACGAAGCGATAGGCGACCAGCTGACCTGCATTCTTGTCGACCATGGCCTTATGCGCAAGGACGAGGCGGCCGGCGTCGTGGCGATGTTCCGCCAGCACTACAATCTGCCGCTGATCCTGGTCGACGCGTCTGAAAAATTCATCTCGGCGCTGGAAGGCGAGTCCGACCCCGAGAAGAAGCGCAAGACCATCGGCCGGCTGTTCATCGAAGTGTTCGAGGAAGAGGCCAAGAAACTCGGCGGCGCCGATTTCCTGGCGCAAGGCACGCTCTATCCCGACGTCATCGAGAGCGTCTCCTTCACCGGCGGCCCGTCGGTGACCATCAAGTCGCACCACAATGTCGGCGGCCTGCCGGCGCGCATGAACATGCAGCTGGTCGAGCCGCTGCGCGAACTGTTCAAGGACGAGGTGAGGGCACTGGGCAAGGAACTCGGCCTGCCCGAAAGTTTTATTGGCCGCCATCCGTTCCCCGGACCAGGCCTTGCCATCCGCTGCCCCGGCGGTATCACCCGCGAAAAGCTCGAAATCCTGCGCGAGGCCGACGCCATCTATCTCGACGAGATCCGCAAGGCCGGCCTCTACGACGCCATCTGGCAGGCTTTCGCCGTGCTGCTTCCGGTGCAGACCGTCGGTGTGATGGGCGACGGCCGCACCTACGAATTCGTCTGCGCCCTGCGCGCCGTGACGTCCGTCGACGGCATGACCGCCGACTTCTACCACTACGACATGGCTTTCCTCGGCGCGGCGGCCACCCGCATCATCAACGAAGTCCGCGGCATCAACCGCGTCGTCTACGACGTGACGTCAAAGCCGCCAGGCACCATCGAGTGGGAGTGATTCAGGCCCACTCAAACGCCGCCGAAATATGCCGATCTGCGATGTAACCTACTGAAAACAAAAATAAATCCTTCACGGACAATCAGCGACAATCGGTACGCAAAGATTAACTTTGACGGACCGGTTGACGGACCCTTCCGCACATTGCCCACCCGAGTTTTTCCAAGTACCGTAGGAGCCAACGAGGCTCGTGACGGTACTTTTTTCTGCCTAAGGCATTGAAGAAAAAAGGAATTTCCTGCCACGCAGCCTCGAAATTGTACTGACGGTACTTTTCAGAAGGCAATGGGTATGCTGACGGATGCCGCCCTTAAGGCACTGAAACCAAAAGAGAAAATCTATAAGATTGCAGACCGTGACGGCATGTATGTCCGCGCGATGCCCAGTGGTGCGATCTCCTTTCGGCTGGACTACAGGCTCAACGGAGGCCGCGAGACGGTCTATCTTGGCAGGTATGGACGGGACGGAATCTCGCTTGCCTCAGCCGGGAGAAGTGTCTCGACGCGAAGCGCGCTATTGGCGAGGGACGGTCGCCGGCGATAGAAAAGCAGCGCGACAAGCGCCGAGTTGTCACCCCGATCTCCGGCCGACTTCAGCGCCGAAATGGCTACCAAACCAAAGCGATGCCCGGGCCTTCAAGGCCTCTTCTTATTCCGGCCAAGCCGGCCCGGAGCGCCGCATTCACTCACATCCCTTGAACCTGAGTGCAGAGTTGCCGCATCGAAGCCATTTGAGCAGCCGAGTTCGCGCCCGAACCCGTGCTGGTGCTGGCGGTCGTATCGCCAGCTGTATTCGAGGATCCCGACGTGCCGGTGGTTGTACCCGAACCAGTGCTGTTGCTGGCCGTGGTGTTACTGCCGGTCGAACCAGAGCTGCCTGAAGTGCCGGTGGCTGTGCCAGAGCCGGTGCCGATACTCGCCGTTGTATCACTGCCGGTCGAAGCCGAGCTACCTGACGTGCCGGTCATTGTGCCAGAGCCAGTGCCGTTACTGGCCGTCATTCTCGAGCAGTCGGAGCGAACCTGTGCCTGCTGTTCAGAGCTCAGGGACGACCAGTTCTTGCGGATCTCATCCTGCGACAGAAGTCTTCCCGAATTGGCGTCGCTGAAGAATGAGCCGGAGAGCTTGCTGTCCCAGCCGCTCGGGATACCGCTTTGGCCGGAGCCGGACGTAGAGCTCATACCCGACCCGGCCGATGAGCCGGACGTTCCGTTCGTGCCGCTGGATGTTCCCGACGACTGCGCCAAGGCCGCGGTGGCGAGACAGAGAGAGATCGCTGTAGCTGTCAAAATCTTACGTTTCATGTGAGTCTCCTTTGGGGTTCGACGCCGTTGCGGCGTCGAATCCTAATCCCGAGGAAAGGCACTTGTTCCTGTAAAGAGTGGAATTCAATGTCATGATCCTTGTGCACCAGCCTTGGGTCTCCAATGCGATGCCGGAGCGCCTCAAGGACGACTGACGCCTCAGGCGAGAGCTGTCCGCCCACTGGGGTGTTATAGGCGATATGCAGAGCGCTTCCCGAATGGTTGGGTGCCACCATCGGGTAATTGCGAGGCAGGTTCCATTTGGTTCGGTAATCGTCCGGAGTCATGCCCAGTCGGCCAAGGTGCAATATCCGTCGCGTCTCGGTTAGAGACAGGAGGGTGGCCTTTGCCGCAGCGTATAGCTTGACATGCGGAGCTCGTCTCGACCGCGCACACTCAATACGTTTACGATGACGCCGCCAGATGTCATATGAGCGAATGCCTTTCGGGCGAAATAAATTGCGCCCAGCAGGTCGACGCTCAGCACCTTCAGCCAGACCGCGCTAGTGAATGCCTCAATGGTTAAAGATTATCAGGCCGGCGCGTTGTTGACGATTATTACCAACCTGCCGAACGCGTGAGCGCAAGTCGACAGCACCGTGATAGCGGCCTCCCCGGCGCGCCCCTTGTCGAACTGATGCGCGCCTTCTCGACCTTGCCTCCACCCACGTCGGCTCACCCGTGCACCTTCGGTGCCCAACCGCATGGCGATGGCCAGTCCAATGCCGCTTGCAGCACCGGTTACAATGCAGTCTTGTTATCCAGGCGCATCGGGTTCGACCTCTTTCTGGGGAGCAGCAAGTGGTTCAGTCCAGCCTTCAGCGACCCGATCCACGCTCAGCAGGCTGCGCGCATAATCCTGTTGCGCGCGAACAATGGCATCGTCTTGCTGTGAGGGAAGAAAGACCGGCAAAGCAAGGCAGACACTTTGTGTGGCCAACAGCTTGTTCCAGTTCGCGATCAGCGCCTTGAAAGCGCGCCCCACCGCCCTCGGATTTCGGTCGAGGTCATAGAGGCCGAGCGGATTAATCCGTCCGTTGTTCTCCCGAAGCGCACTGTCCCAGTCCACCTGATCCGTCAGCGAGTACCAGGTGAAGCCTACGATGGGGATGCCATCGTTGCGGATCCGCAGCACGTTGGCCCACTCTTTCCACAGCCAATAGACGGCCTCGTCTCCATTGGGGCCTTCGCTGATGTTGGTCTCCGTATGCATTACGGGAAGCCGGTAGCGGTTGAAGTACTGCCGCGTGATCTCGTCATAGCCAAACACCTCGCCGGACCCGGACGTCGTTCCGTCTGCCCAAACCCGATGTTCGTTGGTCTGGTAATAGTCGGTGCCCATCACGCAATGCCTGCGCAGATGGCTTTCCAGGAAGAAACTGTATTCTTCGGCCGTCATCCCGTTTTCGAGAAGATAGCGATAGGTGTGCGCGTCGACGTCATGACCGTAGTTGAGGTCAAGCGACAGGAAACGCTCGCTGTTGAACCGTTCCGCTCTGCCGACCGCCTCGGGAGAATCGGCGTGGAAGTATTCCGAGGATTCGCTCTGAATGAAGATGGCGTCCGGCCGCACCTCGAGAATCGCCCGCATGGCAAGCACGTTCGCCTTCACGATGTGCTTGAGGGCGGTGACGAAAGCAGTGTCGCTGCTCAGTTGTTCGTTCCACCATCCCCAGCGGGCCGAAAAGGTGGCGCAGATGAACATCTCATTTATTGGGGTGAAGAGCTGGATCCACGGATAGCGCATCGCGAAATCCCTGGCGTAGTGCTCGAATAGTGTCGGAAAGTCCGGGTTCTGGAAGTTGCCAATCCAGTCCGGCACGCCAAAATGGCAAAGGTCGACGATCGGAAGAATGTCTTTCGCCTTCAGGTCCGCGAAGGTCTCATCGGCGAATGCCCAATCATAACGTCCGTCACCCAGCCATGTTTTGTGGATGGGAGGTCCGTAGCGGAGGAAATGCACCCCGAGATCCTGGACCAGTTCGAAGTCGGTGCGCCATCGTTCGTAGAAGCGGCATTTTTCCATTTCGTCGACGCGCTCCCGGCCTTGTCGAATGGTGGGGGTGCTGTTCTCGATGCCGGTGGCAAACATGAACGTGAACATTGATGGTCCTTAGCCAAGGCGGAGATGCCCGCGCTTGGTCAAACGTTCAGTGCTCGACGCAGTTCCTGCAAGACTGCTTGTCAAGTTCGGTGGGCGCCTGACAACCACGTGCCTGCAAGTGCTATTCACAGTCGGTTGACCGTTCGTTGCGAAAGGCAACGGCACATGGCGGAAAAGCCTTCGAACCGGCTTTTTGCCAAAGCCGGAGAATGGCTGGTCGAGAAGGTTCAGCGGCGATTTCTCCAGCCTCACCCGGCCATTCGGAAAGATGGCGCTACGCTCGTGATTGTGAGCAGGGGCCACCCAGGCATAGGCGGGTCGAGATTGGCGGAATTCTATCCCACGGTTCAAGCGAGCAGCTTGCGCCGAATATGATCGGACTATGCTGGACGGAGAGGTCGGCTTCGGGCCAGCCCAGTTGGCGTCAAACGGGTCTTTGCGAGTTAAGGCGGTATGGTAGTTATCCACGTTTGCAAACTGCAAACGGACGTTCCGCTGCCGGCCCCATTTGAGCCATTCACTGGGACGCAGACCCGCGGTACATCACCGATATTCTCGAAGCCAATAGTTGGTCTCGTTCATCGTCCCATGGTTCGACAGACCCATACGAGAGAATACGAGAGATATGGACCGGCGAACCATCCGCTGTATTGATCTCCTGTAGAAAACAGTGCCCCTCAGAGACTAGCATGATCGTTATTTGTCAATGCGCTGCGAAGCTGTTCGCCCAATTGATTCAAGAAGCTGATCCAGCCACTCCCTGACCGCATTTATCTTCTGCCGAACGGCAGCACCGCGCCTGAATCCTGCCTCCGGATCAATGTTCGCGTGCAAAAACGGCCGCTCGCGAACATACATTGACAGGTCCAGTTCCGAATAATAAGTTCGGTCATAGAACGAATTAACGGGAGTTCAATGTGACTGACCTGCCGCGCATATCCCGTCAGTTCTCACAGCGCTCCGTGATGGAAGCGATCGTCCAGGGCGGGCCGATCTCCCGCGCCTCGATCGCCAAGCTGACGGGCCTGTCGAAGCAGACCATCTCCGAAATCATGCGCGGGCTCGAGCAGGAGGGCTGGGTCCAGGAAACCGGCCGCACCAGCGGCCATGTCGGGCGCACCGCCGTCACCTACGAACTGGTCCACGACGCAGCCTATATCATCGCCGTCGACCTTGGCGGCACCAAGGTGCGGGTCGCGCTGACGGACCTTGCCTGCCAGATCTTTGCCGAAGCCGCCACACCGACCGACCCGCGCGGCGGCCAGTTCGTCGTCGATCAGATTGCAGCGCTGGCCTTCGATGCCGCGGCCAGACAGCACGTCGCGCGCAAGAAGATACGCCTGGCCGTCATCGGCGCGCCTGGCGCTCCTGACCCGGCCACCGGCCGCATTTTAATGGCGCCGAACATTGCCGGCTTCGACACAATGAATGTGCTGGATGCCTTCGAAGAAGCGCTCGGCGTCGCGGTGATGATCGAGAACGACGTCAATCTCGCGGTGCTTGGCGAGAACTGGCTCGGCCAAGGCCAGGGCATCGACAATCTCGCCTACATCGCGCTCGGCACCGGCATCGGCAGCGGGCTGATGCTGGGCGGCCATCTGGTGCGGGGTGCTGGGCACGCCGCCGGCGAGATCGGTTTCATGCCGATCGGGGCCGATCCCTTCACCGAGGAATCACTGCGCACCGGCGCATTCGAACGCGCGGTGGCCACCCACGCCATGACCGATCGCTACCACGCTCTCACCGGCAGGCAGGTCTCGGTGCCGGCAATATTCGAGAATGCCGCGCTTGGCGACAAGGACGCGCTCACCGTGCTCGACGAAACTGCCCGCCATCTGGCGCAAGGCGTTGCGGCAATCGCGGCAATCGCCAATCCAGAAAAGTTTATCCTGGGCGGCTCGATTGGGTTGCGGCCCGAAATCCTGTCCAGGGTGCAGGCGCTTCTGCCGCTATGCTTCCCCTATCCGGTCAGGGTCGAGGCGAGCGAACTCGGCGCACGCGCAGCCCTCATTGGCGCGGCGGCAATCGGCCTTGGCCAGTTGCACAACACGCTGTTCGGCGTCGACGCGCCTGATGGCCGGATTTCGCTGCCGCCTGCCCAGGCCGCCGCCCTGAAGGAGGCCGCGATATGACTCACGATATTACCGCCCGCCTGCAGGCAGCGCTCGACCGCGACGACGCACTAACGCTGTTTCGCCGCGCCATCGGCCGAGAGAGCATCACCGGCAACGAAGCCAACTTCGTCGACTTCCTAGAAGCCAGGATGCGCGACCTTGACCTCAGCGGCCTGACCAGGACGGAATTTCTTCCCGGGCGGCCCAACATCTGGGGCGAGCGCAAGGGGTCCGACCAGGGAAAGCGCCTGCTGTTCATGGGCCATACCGACACCGTCCATGTCGACGGCTGGCGCGAGCATTGGGCAGGCACCGAGCGTGAGGATCCGTTCGCCGCCCCGATCATTGATGGTGCTGTCTGGGGCCGCGGCTCAGGCGACCTCAAGGCCGGCATCACTGCTTCGCTGGCGGCACTCGCGCTACTCGACAAGGCAGGCGTTCGCCTCAAGGGCGACGTCGCCTTCGCTTTCATCGGCGACGAGGAGAGCGGCCAGCCCGGCACCGGCATTTCCGCCGGGATCAAGCACTTCGTCGGACGCATCGAGACCGGCGAGGTCACAGCACCCGATTTCAGCGTCTATGTCGAGCCGACCCGCCTGGCCGTTTATGCGGCGCAGATCGGCTTCTTCATCACCGATATCTCGATTACCGGCAAATCCGCCTATTTCGGTGTGCCAGAACTCGGCAAGGATGCGCTCCGTGCAAGCCATGCCGCGATGACGGCGCTTTGGAAGCATTCGGATGAGGTCGCCGCGCGCGCCGAGCACAAACTGGTCGGGCGCGGCTTCCTGCTTATCACCGGGCTTGCCGGCGGCGGCTACATTGCCGTTCCCGAGCGCTGCACGCTCTCGCTGATCCGTAAGCTGTTGCCTGGCGAAGACCTCGACACCGCCGCCGCCGAGATCGAGGCTGCCGTGCGCGGCGCGATCACCGATCCGGATATTTCGGTAGAGTTCGCCTACCCCGCCGGCCGCGACCACAGGCTGGGCGGCACCGCTGCCGAGATCGGCGAAACGCGGGCGGAAGTCGCCATGCTGTCCGACGCGATGGCCGGCGCAATGAGCGGACGCGGCGTCATCGAGGGCGCACCGTTCTGGTCGGAGTCCCCCTTCATCATCAATCAGCTCGGTATTCCTGCCGTCTATTGCGCGCCCGGCGACATCAGGAATTGCCACACATTCGAGGAGCACGTGGATGTCGAGGAATATTTCGCCGGCATAGTCGGCTTCGCCGCCTTCATGGCCCGCTATTGCGGCGTGGCCGACTGAACCACCAACGAAGCAAAATGGGAGAACTGACATGCCGATGAAGACACTGATCGCCGCCGCCTTTGCCGGCGGATTGATGCTTGCCGCCAACCCAGCTTTCGCACAGACGGTCGGCCCGCAGGGCGAGAGCGCCACGCCGAGCGCCGACGTGATCCTAAGCGATGCCGACATCGCCGCGCTCAAGGACAAGGGCTACAAGGCTGCCTTGCTCTGGCACACCTCGTCCGATTTCACCAATGCGGTAACCGCCGGCGCCACCGACGAATTCGCCCGCGCCGGTATCACCATTGCGGTCAAAACGGATGCCCAGTTCGACTCCGCCCGCCAGCGCAGCGACATCGAGACGGCGTTGGCCGCCAAGCCCAACGTCATCTTGGCGCTGCCGCTCGACCCGGTCACCTCGGCAGAAGCCTTCCGCCAGGCGGTCAAGGACGGCACCAAGCTGGTGTTCCTGTCCAACTTGCCCAAGGACTACAAGCAGGGCACCGACTACGCTTCGATCGTGACTGACGATCTATTCCAGATGGGCAAGCAGGCTGCGGACGCGATGGCCAAGGCGATCGGCGGCAAGGGCAAGGTCGGCTACATTTTCCACGACGCTGCCTACTACGTCACCAACCAGCGCGACCAAGCCTTCAAGACCACCATCGAGAAGGTCTATCCCGACATCAAGATCGTCGCCGAACAGGGCATATCCGACCCGGCCCGCGCCGAGGAACTGGCCAACGCGATGCTTTTGCAACATCCCGATCTCGACGGCATCTACGTGACCTGGGCCGAGCCGGCCGACGGCGTGCTGTCAGCGCTACGCGGCGCCGGCAACGCCAGGACCAAGATCGTCACGCTCGACCTCGCCGAGCCGGTCGCGCTCGACATGGTCAAGGGCGGCAATGTCGCAGCCCTCGTCGCCGACAAGGCCTATGAACTCGGCCGCGCCATGGCTGCTTCCGGCATGAAGTCGCTGCTTGGCCAGCCGACACCAGCCTTCGTCGTCGCCCCGGCCCTGACCGTCACCAAGGAGAATGTCGCGCAGGGCTGGAAGGACTCGCTCAACCGCGACGCGCCGCAGCCGGTGCTCGACGCGTTCAAGTAAGGCTCTCGCTCCGGCGCGGCCCGCCGCACCGGAGCTTTTCTTCGACACAACAAAAAGGGAACCGGGACATGCGCAAAGCATCTGTAATCATAACGACGGTGGCGAGCCTGCTAGCCATGCACGCCTTCGCCGCCGAAGGCGTCACCACAGGACCGAATGGTGAAAAGCCGGTGCCGGCGAGCAGTCTTACGCTGACGCCAGCCGAAGAGCAGCAGATCAAGGACGGCAAGTTCACCGCCGCCCTCGTCTGGCACGAGATGAGCGAATACACCAACGCCGTCAATGCCGGCGCCCATGACGAATTCAAGCGCCTCGGCATCGAGGTGGTGGCGCAGACCGATGCCGGTTTCGACGCCGCGCGACAGAAGGCCGATATCGAGACGGTGATGGCCAAAAAGCCGTCGATCATC
The DNA here is from genome assembly GCF_040320665.1 of Mesorhizobium sp. M0626. Lineage (NCBI taxonomy): Bacteria > Pseudomonadati > Pseudomonadota > Alphaproteobacteria > Hyphomicrobiales > Phyllobacteriaceae > Mesorhizobium > Mesorhizobium sp. M0626. Next base: position 14,080 of record NZ_JAMYQD010000007.1, read on the forward strand.
CTGTCGCTTCCCGTCGATCCGGCGACTGCAGCTTCGGTCTACGATCCGGCACGACAGGCCGGCGTCAAGCTCGGCTTCGTCGACAATTCCCCGGCCGGCTACAAGCAGGGCAGGGACTATGTCACCATCGTCTCCGACGATCTCTTTCAGATGGGCAACAAGGCCGGCATCGCCATGGCCGAGGCGCTCGGCAAGAAAGGCAAGGTCGGCTACATCTTCCACGATGCCGACTTCTACGTCACCAACCAGCGCGACCAGGCCTTCAAGAAGACCATCGAGCAGGACTATCCCGATATGAAGATCGAGGCCGAGGCCGGCATGGCCGACCCGGCGCGCAGCGAAGACATCGCCCAGGCGATGATCACCCAGCATCCGGACCTGGACGGCATCTATGTCACCTGGGCCGAACCGGCGCTGAGCGTGCTTTCGGCCTTGCGCGGTGCCGGCAACACGCACACCAAGATTGTCACGCTCGACCTCAATGAGCCTGCCGCGCTCGACATGGTCAAGGGCGGCAACATCGCGGCCCTCGTCGCCGACGAGGCCTACAGCATTGGCGTGACGCTGGCGCGCGCCTCGGCAGGTTCTCTGGTCGGCAAGAAGGCCGAACCATTCTATGCCGTAGATTCCATCGCCGTCACCAAGGACACGGTGAAGGACGGTTGGAAGAAGTCCCTCAACAGGGACGTACCGGCGGCTATCGCGGACGCGGTGAAATAGGCTCGAGGCGAAGCGCTCACCACCGGAGGAATAAAATGTCCAGTGCCAACACCAGCGCCGGTAGCAGCTTCGCCAGCCGCTTCAATCTGCAGCAATATGTCGTCTACCTCGGTTTCCTGGCGATCTTCCTGTTCTTCGCCATTGTGCTGAGGGACAGCGGCTTCCTCACCGTCCGAAACTTATCGAACATCGTGTTGCAGACGACGCCGGTGACGATCATGGCCATCGGCCTGGTCTTCGTCATGTCGGCCGGCGAAATAGATTTGTCGATCGGCTCGATCGTGGCGGTGGCGGCCCTTGCAGCCGCCGTCACCATCAACGCGTACGGCATGCCGGCAGGGATAGTCGCCGGCCTCGGCGCCGGCCTGCTGATCGGCGTCATCAACGGCGTGCTGGTGGCGTATGTCAGGCTGCCCTCCTTCCTGGTGACGCTGGCGACGCTCGGCCTGTTCGCCGGCGTTTCGCGTTCGATGACAGACCTTCGCTCGATCTCGGTGACCAACGAAGCGTTCACCGGCTTCTTCGGTTCCGGCTCGCTGCTCGGTGTCCCCTCACTCGTCTGGTGGTCGGTGATTGCCGTGGCCATCGGCCACCTGGTGTTCCGCGAAACCCGTTTCGGCGCGCATGTGCTGGCGACCGGCGACAATGCCCGCGCCGCAAGCGTATCGGGCATCAGCGTGCCCAGGATCAGGCTCGCCGTGCTGACCATCAGCGGCGGGCTCGCCGGTCTTGCCGGCTTGCTCTATGCCGGTCGCCTGCAGGCGGCGAAATATACTCTCGGCGAAACCGACCTGATGACGGTCATCGCCGCCGTCATCGTCGGCGGCACGCTGCTCAATGGCGGCAAGGGCTCCGTGGTCGGCGCGCTGGTCGGCTCGTTGATGATGGGCATGCTCAACAACGGCCTGATCCTGATGGGCCTGTCGGTCTCCGACCAGATGATCGTGCGCGGCCTCATCATCCTGACCGCAGTCGCCGTGTCGCTGCGCGAAAAGAACCGCTGAAGGAAGCCATCCATGTTTCTCGACATTTTGCGCCGCCGCAACCCCGCCTTCATCGAATCAGCTATCCGGTTGCACCAGCAAGGTAAGCTGCCGGCCAATGCTTATGTGCTCGATCTCGACACGGTTGAGGCCAATGCGCGGGTTCTCAAGAGCGAGGCCAACCGCAACGGCCTGAAGATCTTCGCCATGACCAAGCAGGTCGGCCGCTCCTCGTCGTTCTGCCGGGCTGTGATGCGCGGCGGCATTGACCGCGCGGTCGCCGTCGACATGGCTTGCGCCCGCGCCACCCACAAGGCAGGCATGAAGCTTGGCCATCTCGGCCATCTCCAGCAGGTCGCAAAATTCGAAGCGGCGGCTGCGGCGAAAACCTTCAAGCCGGACTACTGGACCGTGTTCAATGATACCAAGGCTGGGGAAGCGGCAACAGGCGCCAAGGCGGCCGGCTATGTGCAGCATCTGCTGGCCCGCATCGCCGCCGAAGGCGATATCTTCTATCGCGGCCATGAAGGCGGTTTCAATGCCGCCGACATTATCGATGTCGCCGACCGGCTGGATGCCGTCGAAGGCGGCCGTTTCGCCGGCATCACCACTTTCCCTGCTCTGCTGTTCGACCATGCTTCGCGAAAAGTGCTGCCGACCCCCAATCTGGCGACGCTCGCGAAAGCTGCGGAAGCGCTGGCTAAGGCAGGCCGCAAGGACATTGAGATCAACGCGCCGGGCACCACGTCGAGCGTTATGCTGGCGGCACTCGCCGAGGCCGGCGCGACGCAGTGCGAGCCCGGCAATGGACTACATGGCACCACCGCGCTGCATGTCATGGAAGATTTGCCGGAGCTGCCGGCGGTGCTCTATCTCGCCGAGGTCTCGCATCTCTCCGGCGGCAAGGCCTATTGCCTTGGCGGCGGCTTCTACATCGATCCGATCTTCCCCGACTACGACGTCAAGGCGATCGTCTCGGCTGAACCGACAACGGCAGGCTCGGCACTGCGCAGCGTCGAGGTGCCGCCGCCCTCGGCGATCGACTATTACGCCATGATCGATGCCGCCGGCGCGAACGCGCCGAAGCCTGGCGACAGCGCCGTGTTCGGCTTCCGTGGCCAGGCCTTCGTCACCCGCGCCCATATTGTCGGCGTGTCGGGCATTTCGACGGACAATCCGAAAGTGGAAACCATCGAGAACGGCTTCGGTGAACCCTATGCCTGGCCAGTCTAGGAGAAACACATGACGGTGAGCGCGCCCATCCTTCAGCTGCACGACATTCGCAAGAATTTCGGCGGCATCACCGCGATCGAGAGTTTTTCGCTCGAGGTTTTCCCGGGCGAGATCGTTGCACTCGTCGGCGACAACGGCGCCGGAAAGTCGACGCTGGTCAAGATCGTCTCGGGGGTCCACCCGCCCTCGTCCGGCACCATCGTCATCGAAGGAAAACCGGTGACGATGTCGAATGCCACCATGGGGCGCGCGCACGGCATCGAGGTCGTCTACCAGGACCTGGCGCTGGCCGACCAGCAGACGGTCTACATGAACATGTTCCTCGGCCGCGAGCCGCTGAACCGCCTCGGTTTGCTCGACCGCCGCCGCATGATCGACGAGACCGAGAAACTGGTGAAGGAACTGGACGTGCGCATCCCCTCCGCCCACGCCACTATCCGCGATCTCTCCGGCGGCCAGCGCCAGGGCGTTGCGATCGCGCGCGCCACGCATTGGGCAAGCAAGCTGATCCTGCTGGATGAGCCGACGGCGGCGCTGGGCGTTGCCGAAACCGCCCGGGTGGAGGCTATCGTCCAGTCGCTGAAGCAGCGCAATGTCGGCATCCTGATCATCAGCCACAGCCTCGACCAGGTCTTCAAGCTCTCCGACCGCATCTGTGTTCTCAGGCGTGGCAAGCAGATTGGAATTCGCGAGACCGCGAAGACCGATAAGAACGAGATCATTGCCATGATCACCGGCCTGCAGCAGCAATAGCAGGAACCTCTCTGAGAGCCCCCGCCCGAGATCCGGATGTTGTCGGCAATCACGCGATCGATCAGCTTGTGCCGCGTGGTGATCGCCATCGGCCCGTCCTGGTCGTAGCTGCCTTGCCACTCCGGATGCGGCGCCAGCAGCGCTGGCACATACATCGTGTCGGCCGAAATCATGCGCTGTTCCTTGCCGTAGTTTGCGAGGTAGACCGAGTGGCCGGGCGTGTGGCCGGCGCAGCGATGATCTGGAAGCCGGGCGCGACTTCGGCGCCGTCATGGATGCTGCTGGAACTGCTGCGTCTGGTGAAGCTGCCTGCATCGCCTGAATTTCTCCAGGCGTATCCGCACCAGCTTTCTGGCGGCCAACAGCAGCGCGTTGGCATCGCTGTCCCAGTCTCGATTTGATAGGACCTATGCAATGTATGGCGGCGCCGACATCACCGTGCCGCCCGGCGGAGTCAAGCTGTCCGGTTTCGGTCGCGACAAGTCGCTGCATGCGCTGGACAGATACACCGTCTCAAAACAGCCTGGATTTCTCTCGGCTGCCCGTTTTTCGCTAAGCGCTGCCGAGGATGAAATCGGCGCAGCGGTCGGCGATCATGATCACCGGCGCGTTGGTTTTGCCGCTGATGAGACGCGGCATGATCGAGGCGTCGCAGATGCGTAGGCGCGGCACGCCGCGCACGCGCAATTGCGGGTCGACCACCGCCTGGTCATCGCTGCCCATCCGGCAGGTGCCGCAGGGGTGATAGACCGTTTTGGCGTGTTCGAGGATGTGGTCTGTTATGGACTGATCGGAAAGGTCGGCGGCCCCGCCCAGCGACAGCTCCTCGGCGATCACCGCCTGCAGGGCCGGCTGACGCAGGATGGTGCGGGCGATCTTCATGCCGGCGAGCAGCAGGGCAACACCAAGATGCGACGGCAGGCTTTCCCTACGAAACCCGCTTCGAGGATCTGGAATATCTCACCACCGGTCGCACCGATCTGGTTTCGGTTCTTACCAACAATGCCTACCTCCATTCCCATTCCTCATTCTTTTGTCTTCCTGCTTGTCCTGGCGGCGGTGATGTTGGTCGTTCTGCACCGTACCGCCTTCGGACTATACCTCTACGCCGTCGGCAAAAATGAAGAGGCCGCGCGGTTTTCGGGAATCCGTACCGGCCGGGTTATCATCTGCGCCTATGTGATCTGCGCCGGGCTGACGGCGCTGTCATCCATCTTTCTCGCAATGTACACACGCTCGATCCTGCCAAGCTCGCACGGCAATTTCTACGAGCTCTACGCCATCGCCGCCGCCGTCCTTGGAGGGTTCTCGTTGCGGGGCGGGGAAGGCTCAATCATTGGTGTGGTGCTTGGAACGATCTTGCTGCAGGTGCTTCAGAACCTTGTCAATCTTCTAGGCATTCCCTCCTCACTCAACTTTGCCGTGAGTGGATCGGTGATCCTGATCGGGGTACTGGCCGACCAGGAATACACAGAGTTTCGAAAGCGCCGCGAATTGATGCGGGGCCGGCTCGCAACCGCCGAAGGCAGGCTGTGATGCCCGAGCCGGTGAAATAGATTGTTCACGGCAGTTGCGATCGCCGACCGGTTGGCTGCTTGCGCCCGGGGGGCAGCCGAAGGCCGGGATCTAAAACGCCGCAATATTGCCTCTCAAGCGGCTCCTGCTTCGAAGGCAGTCGCCGCAATGTCGATGCAGTCGGCTCATGATGTGCCGAGTTTCGATCTCGCATGGCGATGTAACTTATGCGATCAGCCCGTACTGCCGTGCCTTGTTGCGCAAGAACGGCAGACCGTTGCCCATTACAACCGCTTCACTCTCGGCCACCGGACGCCACACGCTGAGGCCAAACGCCAGACGCGGATCCATGTTGATGAAGCTCTCCATCGCGAGCCCGCCCTTGAAGCCGATCGCGGCCAGCGTTGCGAACGTCTCATCCCAATTGCAATTGCCCTCGCCTGGGGTGCCGCGATCAGACTCGGAGAGGTGGATATATTTGAGGTAATCGCGGGCGACGATAATACCGTTGCCCATACCTTTCTCCTCTATGTTCATGTGATAGGTATCAAGGTGCACGAACATATTGTCGGCGCCGACTCTCTCGATTAGTGCCACCGCCTGAGCCGCGGTGTTGATGATGTGGTTCTCGTAGCGGTTCACGGCTTCAACACCGAGTTCGATGCCGCGAGACTTGGCTTGCGCGGCGGCGGACGTCATCACTTTCGCAATGTTATCAAGTTCGTCCTGCGTAGGTGGCACGCCAGTACGCTCGCCGATGCCGCCATAGATTACGCCGCATAGCGCCTGGGCTCCGATGTCGGCCGTCTTGTCGATAGCCACCTTGAGAAAGTCAATCGCCTCCTGTGGGTGGCGCGATGCCCACGCATATTCGGGCAACCCTAGCGAGCACACCGCCTGCATGCCATTTGCCGCCAGCAGCTTGCGGGTGTGATCGGCATCGCAAGAAAATGGATCGGCCAGCGAAATTTCAATGAAATCGAGATCGTATTTTTTCACCGCCGCTACAGTGTGCTCGGCGCCCTCTACGGACCAACCACTCGTCCACATGCTCGTATGAACGCCAAAACCCTTCATCGTGTTATCCTCATGAAATTGAGCTGCCCGGCAGCCCACCGCAAGATCATGACGCCGATCAGCATGATGCCCCAAATGGCTGTGGCCAGGTGCTGGCTGGCGCCCAAGAGATTCAGTCCCGAAGAAAGCAACTGCAAAACGATGAGGGCTAGGAAGACCGAAACGACCTTGCCGAAGCCGCCAAACGGATTCACCCCGCCCAAAAAGCAGGCAAGCACCGTAATCAGCACATAGGACTCGCCATGGCCGACACGGACGGAATTGAATCGTGCCATCATGATAATGCCGGCCAACGCACACATGGCGCCAGACAGCGCGTAGATCAGAATGATCACGCGTCGCGTCGAGATGCCGGAATAGCGCGTCGCCTCGATGTTGGAGCCGACCATATAGTTTGAAAAGCCAAGCCTGGTTCGGGTCATCAAAACATGCCAGACGATGACTGCGCCGAGCAGTATCAGCAGCGGGACAGGAATGCCGACGATGCTGCCGTGGCCCAGGGGCTGGATGAATTCGGGAAAGCCCGAAATATCGGCGCCGCGGGTCAGAAACTCGCCAAGGCCGCGCAGGAAAATCATCACCGAGAGCGAAACGAGGATGGGGTGCGCGCCGGTATAGGCTATCACCGGGCCCATGACCAAGCCGCTTGCCGTGCCAACGCCGACCGCAAGAACGGAACCGAGTAGAAAGGCATAGATGCTTGCGTCCGGTCCTCCGTTGGCCTGAAGAACCCAGGCGAGCGTGAGGCCACAGAGATTGGCCGTGAACGTCACGGCGAGATTGATGCCGCCCGAGATGATCGGCATCAACATCGCGAGCGTAAGCAGTCCAAGTTCAGGCAACTGGAAGGCCACCGATTCAAAGGTAGCTTTGGACAGGAATCGCGGCGAGAGAGATCCGAAGAATGCAATCACCAAAATCAATGCCAGCAAAAGTCCGATATTCTCGGCGCCCAACGTGCCGGCAAGACGGCGCAAGAATCCGTGCCGTAGCGCTCCAGTTTCGAGCACGCGCTGCGTCATGTACCCATCCTCTGCCGCAAGCCCGCGAGGATATGCCCGAGCGGCGCGTTGGACAGCGTGATGGCAATCAAGATGATCGCCCCGACGATCATCTTGAAAGCATAGGGAGAGATGCCGAGGAGGTTCAGCCCGTTTTGCGTCACCGACACAAGAAACACGCCAAGGATGCAACCGAGCACGGTGCCGCGCCCGCCACCCAGCCTGGCACCGCCAAGGACAACAGCTGCCAGCACGTCCAGCTCGCGCCCCACCAATGCGTTGGGCACGATTTCCTGGGAATAGTGCACCTGCACAAGTCCCGCGATCCCGGCCATCAAACCAAGCCAGCCGAAGGCAATGAAGTGCATCGCCGCGATGTTGATACCGAGGCGACGGGCGCCCTCCGGGTTATCGCCAAAAGCGTATAGCTGCCGTCCCGTGGTGGTATACCGGATAAGCCCCCAGGTGGCGGCGACGCAGACCGCCATGATCGCAACCGGCAGTGTTAGCTCGGCCCAATTGCCATTCGCCTGTTGGAACTCGAAAAGCACAGTGCGATGCGTCCACCATGCAGGCAGATTGTAGATCGATACACCGTGCGTGAAGAACATCAGAAGGCCGAAAAAAATATTGAAGGTGGCGATGGTGACAACGATTGAAATGATCTGGAAATAGTAGATGAGGCCGGCGTTCACCGCACCCAGGGCGATCCCGACAATTGCCGCCAAGGTGAGGCCGATGAACCAATCACCACCTCCCATTTGGGCTAGAGCCAGCGCCACAACGTATTGAACCACTGACGCGGCCACAGCGAAGGAGATGTCGATGCCCCCAGCGATCAACACCACCAGCAGCCCAACCGCGAAGATCAGATTTGTCGAGCTTGTGTTGAGCAGATTGAAGAGATTGGCAATGGTGAAGAATTTGTCGCTCGCAACGGAGAGACCTGCGCTCATGATGAGAAGAACCACAACGAGCCATGTCTCGGTGGGATGAGCCCGGAAGAGCTTGCCGCGGTTACGCATAGACGGCAGCTTCCAGGTCGCCGAGCGGGATGGCGTGCGGATCGTATTCGGCGACTATCTTGCCCGCAGCCATATGAAGGATACGATCGGCGTTGAAATAGACCTCCGGCACTTCATCGGATATCAGCAGAATCGCCAGGCCTTCGGCAGCGAGCTTGGCGACAATCTCGAAGATGCCGGCCCGCGCGCCAACGTCCACCCCCACGGTTGGCGAATCAAGAATGATCAGTTTCAGGCCGACCGCCAGCCATTTGGCGATGGCCACCCTTTGCTGGTTGCCGCCCGAGAGCGTGGAAATCGCATCGGTCTGCCGCCCGACTTTTATCGCCAATTCCTCGATCCAATGATTGACGAGCGCGTCCTTCTTCTCCGAGGAGATCAGCCCTCGATCAAGGATCTTGTCGAGCACCGGGATAACGGCGTTGTCGGCGATGGACTGAGCTTGTATGAGACCAAGGGACAAGCGGTCTTCGGAGAGATATCCAATACCCGCGCGGATTGCGTCGCGGTTGGAGTTCAGATGAAGAACCGTCCCGTTGAGTGCGATGCTGCCGCGGTCTGGGCGCAGCATGCCGAAAATAGAAAGCGCGAGTTCTGTGCGACCGGCGCCGAGTAGCCCGGTCAGGCCAAGCGTTTCACCTCGCCGTATTGTCAGCGAAACGTCGTCATAGTCGCCTGCGCGGGTCAATCGATCGATCTTCAACACGACGGGTGATCCACTAAGGTTTCTCGCGCTCACGGTTTGGTCGAACGTCTTGCCGGTCATCAGTTCGGTGAGGCGTGATTGGGTCATTCCGGCGGTCGGGAACACCCCAACGACCTTACCGTCGCGCAGAACGGTGACGCGACTTGAGATCTCCAGAACTTCCGCAAGGCGATGGCTGACGAAGACGATGGCCATGCCTTCATTCGAGAGTGTTCGAACGATCGCGAGCAACCGGTCTGTTTCCGATTGAGTAAGCGACGATGTGGGCTCGTCCATGAAAATAACCTTCGCATCGCCGGCGAGCGCCCGGGCGATGGCGACGATCTGACGTTGGGCGATTGCAAAGCTACGCAGAGGCGCGTCGACATCGAGGTCGGCGCCAAGCCGCGCCAACAGCCCTCGCGCCACCTCGCGAATGCGCGAATGATCGACGAGCCGAGGCATGTTGCCGAGGACAGTTCTGATCCCGATATTTTCCGCGACTGTCATTTCAGGAAACAGTGCGAGGTCCTGCCAGATGACTTCCACCCCGGCGCTGCGCGCCGCAGCCGGCGACATGATGTCGACAGACTTTCCGGCGATCGACATGTTTGCGCCGGCTAGCGGCTGACAAACGCCGGTGATTACCTTGATCAGGGTGCTCTTGCCGCTGCCGTTCTCACCGGCGATGCATTGCACTTCACCCGGGAGAACCTCGAAGGCGACATCCTGGAGGGCTCTAACGCCACCAAATGTGACGCTTATGTTGCTAAACGACAGAACCGATGGGAGGTCCTGCGTCGTAGACGCGACGAGGTTCACGGCGGGCCCTTCTGAAATGACTAGGATGGGGCGTGCCGGGATTGATTTGCCACCCCGGCACGCCAGCCATGGTCCGCCATCTAAAGCCCTAGGGCTGCAAGACCATCGACCGTTTCGACCGTGATAGGCTGCACAGCGTCCACGATGATGGTGCCGGTTTTGAAGTCAGGGTGAACGACACCCAGACCTTCGATCGTCATGCCGTCGGTGATTTCACCGCCGCCCGCCAGAAAATCAGCCATCGTTACGAATACTTTGCCCGCTTCCAGAGGATTCCACATATAGCCGCCGTCAATAATGCCGGATTTGAGCATTGCGCTGCCTTGGCTAGGCGAGAATGAACCGACAAGAACCACCTTGTCACCAAGCTTCTGCTCCTCGATCGCGCGTCCGGCGCCGATCGGTCCCTGACTGCCGAACGTCAGGAAGCCGCCGAGGTCAGGATTGGCGGCAAGCACATCCAGAGCCGTCTTTCGGCTGTCATCGGCGCTCTCGGCGACGCCATATCTGTCGCCAACCATCTGCATGTCGGGAAAGTTCTTCTTCAGGTAGGCGATTGCAGCATCGGCCCAGGCATTGTGTGCGGGCACAGTAAGAGAACCTACGTACACAACGTACTTGCCTTTGCCGCCCATTTTCTCGGCAAATAGCTTGGCATGGGCCTCACCGAAACCAACGGCCGAGACCATTTCGAAGTCCCAATCAGCGTTCACCTGGTCTGGCGATTCATGGGTTATGACCTTGATGCCCGTGTCGCGCGCCTTTTTTAGAACCGGCTCGAGAACGTTTGCATCATTCGGCACGACGCCAATTACGCTGACGCCCTGAGCTATCAGGTCTTCGATCGCGCGGACCTGAAGTGCCGGGTCGGCGCTGGTCGGCCCGACCATGAAGCCGTCGTCGCCAAGCTCTTTCGACTTTTCCTTTATTCCCGTTTCCATGGCATTGAACCAGGGAATGCCGCCGATCTTCACGACAACTCCAACCTTGACGTCCTTTGCCAGCGCAGCATTCATTGTGGCGACCGAAAGGGCTGCGCCGAACGCTGCCGCGAGTATAGTTTTTGCTAACATTTAATTCCTCCCTGATTGACGAGTTTTTCAGTTGCCTATTGCCCATGTCGGCTTTGTTTGGCCCACCCCTTTGTGCCCGACGGCATTGACGCACTCGGCGCCGCATTCCTCCCAGAACGCGCCATAAAAGACTTTGAATGCCGGCCGGTCAAGGTGCTAAATAGATTTAGCAAGGCGGTCACGCCACCAGCGTCTAAAAACATTTCTCGATTGATGTAAACGATCCGCCCTTCGCACTCAGGCTGCACCCGTAGAACGACATGCGATCGCCCGCGAGCCTTGGGTGGAGGCGGTGCTACCCAGATCCGAGGTGCTGATGAACGGAGTTGAACTTCTGCAACGATGTCTCGTGACAAAGAATTGCTAGTGGTCGATGCTCGATTTGGATGCCGAATCCCAATCTTCTTGGGCGCCGTCATGCTCTCCGGTTCGCCCAAAGCTGGTCGGTACGGTCACCAGCGGAAAGTGGTCTATCGAATAATTCTCGAGAAGCGAAAATCCTTCAGCAATCATCACCTCGACATTCTGTCGGACCATGGTCACATCGAAGGGCAAATGCGCCGCGAATGGATCCCAGTCGAAGCTTCCGACAACAACCCGTCCAAGCTCACTTGAGGCTAGTGTCGAAGTGAACCGCAATGTTCCTTCAAGAGCGGTCACGCCGTTGACGAACATACCTGAGGGCAGATGCCCAAGCTGAGCGTATCGTGCAGCGAGAGACCGAGCAGCGTTGGTCGGTGCGTATCCGCAGCAGTCAATCGTGCCCGGGCCCGTAACAATCCCATGCGCTGCCAGCGCATCGTGAAAACCCAGCAAACGGCTACGTGTTGCGTCATCATCGCTGACCCCGCCAAAGAAGAAGAGATCTTCGGTGGAGCCCCCTCGTTCTTTCAATTTCTGAACAATGATCTCTGTGAGCGCCTTGGCGCCCCCGTAGTTGTCAGAAACAACTGAGGGAGCCCGGCGGCCTGGCAGATCGATGTTGATGCACCGGACGCCCGCTGCCCGGCACAGATCATTCAGCGGATCGGGGTCACGAACGCCCGCAAGGAAGAGAAATTCCACCTGCTGAGCCAGCAGGGTTTCCGTCACACTCAACTCGTTATCAGGATTGCGATGGGTGCTGACGACGATCGGGCACAAGCGGTGGACGCGGGATTCCGCTTCAAAGGCTTCGGCCAATCCGGCGAAGAAGCGATTGCGGTAATGTGGCAAGATCATTCCAGCGAGTCCGGATCGGGAAAGCCGCAATCCTCGTGCCTTGAGGTTGACAGCATAGCCAAGCCGCTCAGCCCAATCGAGGATGGTCGCTGCGGTTTCCGCCTTGATCCGGTGCTGTTGCCACGAGCCATTGAGGACGAGACTGACGGCGGTCGGGGACGACTTTGCCGCCACCGCGATATCATAAATCGTTGACTTGCGTCGGACAGACTTTCTCGCCATTGGTGACGCTCCCGCTGGGAGATGCAGTAGACGCTAGTGCGGGGTCAAGGCAACATCTCTAAATTGCGTCAAACGGTTTGGAGGAGCGACCCCACGGAAGGACGCGGCCTCTCGTGCCTCCGGTCCGGTCTCCCTGATTGTCTCGATCGTTGCAATGACAGCGCCAGGGAAATCGGCAGATTTGGGATTTTCCCTGAAGCTTCGTTCAGCGTCACTGGAGACACCAACCCCAGTGTTTCGGCTTTGGTCTCCCCGATGATCAATCACCTTGCAAAGGTCGACGAGAAGTTTCGATCAGTTTGGAGCCCACCGTTGGCGATGGTCGGGCGCACGCGTCACGATCGAGTCCTCCGTTTCAATAGCGGGAAGCTGAAAGCTTTGGGTTTCTGAGTCTCTATCTGGCCCCAAAAGGGTGCTGCCGGATGCGCCTCGTCTCCGGGCGTTGTTTGCGTACTTGGCCGAGGTGCCCTTGCTTGGCAAGTTCCTTCCGCGACAAGGGTCTGCTCGACAGCATTTTCGTCGCTATTGCCAATGCGGAGCCCCGAAGGATCAAAACCGGTTAGCAGCATGATGCCGACGGTTCAGAGCAAGCGACTCAGATTCCCGATTTGCTCAGAGTCTCCCAGCCTGTGGCTCTCCGTGCAGCGGGCCTTGAGCGTCTGGCTCGGCCTTTTTGAAAGCTCGCCTCCAATCGCTGGACGAGTTTGGCGGCAAGGCTAGTCGTCTCCATCGGTGTTATGATCGATGCCAGGGAGGCCGCCTGGACCATGGCGTGAACTCATTGCCGTATGCTGGCAGTGCAAGGCAATGAACTGACTGCACAACATGTAGGTGCATTCGTGGATCAAATTTCCAGATAGCCAAACAGCGCGCGTATCTCGATTAGGTGGCAAGGAGTTGCGAAAGCTATGTTCGCAGTTTGAGAATCGTCCGATATGCCGCACAACGATGCCGGCAAGACGAGCCGAGAATGATCTGACGCAATGTTCAGATCCAAGAAGGACGGTTACCTGTGGCCCAGAAAGGAATCACACTAAAGGACGTTGCCGCAGCGGCTAAGGTGTCGCGCGCCACGGCCGCCCGGGCGCTCAACAGCTATGGTTACGTTGGCGACGAGACGGCGCTCCGCGTGGTTGAGGCAGCCGAAAGGCTGGGCTATCGGGCCAACCTCGTCGCGCAGGCGCTGCGCAGCGGACAATTGCCGATCATAGGCTTCGTGCCCGGCGATATCCAGAATCCGTTCTTCGCCCGAATCGCGCACGACATAGAGGTGGAACTGCGCAAGCACCGCCACAATCTTCTGATTGCCAGCAGCGAGGAGAATGTAGAACAGGAGAAAGAACTGCTTGAGAGCCTTCGCTCGCTCAGCATTCGCGGCTTCATCCTTGCCCCAACGTCTGCAACCGACAGCCAGCATATTGTGCAACTGGCCCGCGAAGGCGCACCGATCGTGCTCATCGACCGCGTGGTAAAGGACCTGCAATGCGACAGCGTCGTCGTCGACAACGAGGGCGGGGCACGCGAGGCAGTGGACTATCTAGTTGGCAACGGTCACCACCGGATCGGTCTTTTGCGCGACGAGTCACGCATCTTTACGGCACAGGAACGCTTGGCTGGCTACCAAAACTCGCTCCACTCGCATGGGATCGCAATCGATGAAGCGCTCATCGGCGTATCGCGCTCGACCGTCGAGCACGCCATCGAAGCCACGATCCGCCTGTTCAGCCGGCGCAATCGCCCGACCGCACTGTTCACGGTGGACAGCCTCATGACGCAAGGCGCGCTTCTTGGCCTGCGTTCAATGGGGCTCTCGATTCCGCATGATGTGTCGGTGGTTGGCTTCGATGACTTCAACCTCGCCACGTTCACCGATCCGCAGATAACGGTCGTGGCGCAACCCATCTCCGAGATCGGACCGCTCGCCGCCAGATATCTGCTGGAGCGGCTTGCCGGCAAAAAGGTTGCACCGCGCCGTACCCGATTTCAGACCCGCTTGATCGTACGCGGATCGGTTGCCCGGCGCGCTGTGCGCTAAAGAGCAAACCCCTCGATTTCGAAGAATTTCGTCTAAAGGACTTGCCATTGGCGAAATTGCGTGCCCATTATTGCTTGTGAGATCGATCTCACATCGGAAAAACGAGCTAGACGGCCCACCGACGCCTAAGGCGGGCTAGAGGCCTGTCACATGCGAAATACAAGGAAAACGTCATGCTGAACTTCGATAGGGACCGCTTCGTGAAGATCCAAAGCGGGGCCGTCGCCGTCGCAGGTGAGGTTCGCTCACTCATGCGCACACTGCTGGCAGATGGCGTCGAGCGGCTGTTTTTCATGGGCACCGGCGGCGTGCAGCTTCTAACCTTGCCCGCGATCGAGTTGGCGCAGCGCTGTTCTACCTTCCCGGTGAGCGGTGCCTATCCGGCGCAGGTCGTGATCGATCCGCCCGCCGGTCTCGACAGCAAGGCCGTGGTGGTCATCCCGTCCTTGTCGGGCACGACCAAGGAAGGCGTCGAGCTCATGGCCTTTCTGAAAAAACGTGGTGTGCGCACGATTTCGCTCACCGGCCATTCGGATACGCCAATCGCACGGGAGGCTGACCACAATTTCACGAACTTCGCCGAAGACGACACCTCGTCGGAATCCTTCTACCTGCAGACGCTGCTGATCGTCCTGGCCCTGCTGGAAGAGCGCGGCGAATATGATGATTTTGATGGCACTGTCGCCGAACTCAAACTGCTGCCGGATCTGCTTGCCGACGCCAAGGCTGCCTTTGAGGACAGGGCGGCCGAACTGGCCCAGACAATCAAGGACGATACCTATCACATCTTCACCGGCGCCGGCTCGGTGTGGCCGGAGGCACACTATTACGGCATGTGCATCCTCGAAGAGATGCAGTGGATTCGCACCCGCCCGGTGCACGCCGCCGACTTCTTCCACGGTACGCTCGAGTTGGTCGAGCCGGGCGTCAGCGTTTTCGTGTTCAAGGGCGAAGATGCCCTTCGGCCCCTGGCCGACCGGGTCGAGAACTTCGCCAGGCGCTACACGGACCGCGTTCGCACGCTGGACGCGGCCTCGGTCAAGTTGCCGGGCATCTCCGCAAAGGTCCGCGGCATGATCTCGCCGGTTCTGCTCGCCACCTTGCTCGAGCGGCTGAGCGCCCATCTCGAGGTGCTGCGCAACCACCCGCTGACCACCCGTCGCTACTACAAACGCGTGGAATATTGATCCCCTCTTACCTCTGAAGGAGCTATCCATGAAACGTTCGCTGCAAGTCGTGGCGGTCACGGTGGCCGCGGTATCATCATTGGGGTTGTCGATAAGCGGCAGTTCCGCCGCTTCGCCGGCTGTCACGGCCGACCCAAACGCCAAGGTGGAATACACCGGCACGCTTTCGGTCCTGACCAAGTTCGGGCTGCAACAGCTGTCGCCCTATTTCGTCAACCTGGCACAGGCCTATGAGAAGCTCCATCCGGATGTGAAGGTCGAACTTATCCAGGAGAGCGACGACAGCGTGAAGGGCAAGACCAAGACGCTGGTCGCTTCCAACTCGCTGCCCGATATCTATTTCTCCTGGACAGGCAGTTGGGGTGGCAATTTCGTGCGCGGCAATCGCGCCGTTGATCTCACGCCCGTCATTGCTGCCGATACCGAGTGGGGCAAGTCGCTGTCTCCAGCCGCCGTCAAGGCGTTCCAGTACAACGGCAAGTTCTATGGCATTCCGCTTTACCAGGATGCCAAGTTCATGGGCTACAACAAGCAGATCTTCGCCAAGCTCAGCCTCAAGGCACCCGCCACTTTCGAGGACTTGCTGACCAGCTGCGACGCCATCCGCAAATCCGGCGTGACACCGATCTCCTTCGGCAACAAGGAGGCTTGGCCGGCGATCCACTTTGCAGGCCAGCTGCTCGCCTACAACGTGCCGCAGGCAACGCTGGAACGCGACTTCGATCCGGCCACCGCCCAATACAGCGATCCAGGCTATGTCGCAGCACTCAAGCAGTTCAGCCAGCTTGTCGAGCGCTGCACCGATGGCGCCGGCGTCAACGGCACATCCTATGCCTCGGCTCTCCAGGCCTTCACCAACGCCCAGTCGGCCATGTACTACCAGGAAATCATCGAGTTCGATCAGGCCGCCACGCCGGAGTCGGCGTTAAAGCCCGCCGATTTCGGATTCTTCCGGCTGCCGGTGCCCGCCGGCGCCAAGGGTGACGCCAAGTCGATCGAGGGCGCGCCGGAGGGCTACATGATCAATGCGGCATCGAAGAACATCCCGCTGGCGATCGATTTCATGAAGTTCGTGACCTCGAAGGAAAATGCGCAGGTCTTGTCTGCGCCACCCTATGGCCAGCCGAGCGCCACCATCGGCGGCGCCTCGGAATCGAACATGAGCGCGGCTGTGGTCGATGGCCTCAAGGATATCAACGCCGCCTCATACCTCATGCCCTGGCTGGATACGGCCAACCCACCGCGCGTCGCCGCCGTCTGGCTGTCCAGCCTGCAGGCGCTGGCGGGCGGCTCGATGACGCCCGAGCAAGTGATGGACGAGGTGCGCAAAGCCGCATCCGCGGCCAAATAAAGCAGGCGAGCATGGCAAGGGCCTCGGACACAGTGGACAGCGGCGCCGACATCGGCGTCGCCAGGCCGCAACGGCCAAAGAGCCGGCGGGCCTGCTTCGCCAACCTGTTGTCGTTGCGATGGGCGGCGATCGCGCTCATCCTCATCGGCTGGTTCGTCTATTATCCGATCGTCGACAATTTCATCGTCAGCACCACCGACCAGGACATCTACACCGGCGAGGTCACCAATGTCGGCCTCGCCAACTACGACCGGCTGCTGCATGACCCGGTCGTGCTGCTGGCGCTGTGGAACAACTGCCTCTACGCTCTCATCTCCGTCATCTTCCAGGTCTTCGGCGCGTTCCTGCTGGCGGCCATTATCGAGGACCTGAAAAGCGAAAGCTGGCGCCGGCTGTGGCGCGCCGTCTATTTCGTGCCGTCGGCAATCTCGATCACGGTGACCGGCCTGCTGTTTTATTTCATCTACCAGCCGCAGATCGGCTTGCTGGATGCCGCGCTCAGCCGTGTTGGACTGAGCCAGCTCGTCATGCCTTGGCTCGGCAATGAGCACACCGCCATCTATGCCATCATCGCCATGAGCCAATGGCAGGGTTTTGGCTATTCGACGCTGCTGTTCGCCATTGCCATCCAGAAGATCCCGCGCGACCTCTACGATGCCGCAACGATCGACGGCGCGGGTCCGCTTCGCCGCCTGTGGAGCATCACCTTTCCGCTCACCCGGGAAATGACGGGGTTGATGATCATCGTCACCATCACGGGCGCGTTCCAGGTGTTCAACGAGGTTATGGTGATGACCGCAGGCGGGCCCAACAACAGCAGCCAGGTGCTGGGCACGTGGCTCTACCAGAAGGCCTTCATCGAGGACAATTTCGGCTATGGCGCGGCGATCGCCGCCGTCATCTTCATGTTGACCATGCTCACAGGTGCGGCACAGCTCTGGTACACCAAGCGCCGCCGGGTGCAGCTATGAGTGCGATGGTCGCAGCCGGTCGCAGCCGGAACGTGAATGTGTGGTCGGTCATCGCCAGGACATTGCTCTATTCGTTCCTGGTCTGCCTTGGTGTCGTCGTCATCTATCCGCTGATCTGGATGGCGCTGAGCGGCTTCAAGGACAATGCGCAGATCTTCGGCGATCCCTTCGCCCTGCCCACCCATTGGTCGTGGAACAATTACATGCAGGCATGGAACCAGGGCGTGCGTGGCTACGTGACAGTCTCGGTGCTGGTGACCGTCGCTTCGGCCATATGCACCGTCCTGATCAGCGCCTGGACGGCCTTCGGCCTGACCCGCACCAAAATGTCGGCAAAGCCGCTGGTTATTGCCATCGTTCTGGGCGGCTTGATGCTGAGCCCCACCGTGGCGATCATTCCACTGGTGAAGATGTTGCAGGCGCTCGGTCTCTACAACACCTACTGGGCGCTGATCATTCTCTACACGGCGTTCCGTGTGCCGTTCACCACCTTCCTCATCCGCGCCTACATGCTGGATCTGCCTGAAGACATCGACGAGGCGGCGACGATGGATGGCGCCAGCGAGGGTCAGATCTTCTGGCGCATCACCTTGCCGCTGTGCCGGCCGATCATCATTTCCTGCGTCATCCTGCACGTCCTGTTCGCCTGGAACGAATATCTCTTCGCCATGATCTTCACGAGCGGCTCGGATGTGCAGACGCTGCCGGTCGGACTGACGTCGATCATGGCAACCCACGGGACCAACTATGCCGTGGTGTTCGCGGCCATGACGATCTCGGCGCTGCCTATCGTGATCGTGTTCTTTGGCGCGCAACGCTACTTCATCCGTGGCTTGGCCGAAGGCATCGGCAAATAACAATTCCCGAAAGGAGCCTTCATGCCGCAGCTCGCTGCTCATCAGCTGATCGGAGCCAATTTCAGCTTCCAGCACTTCCCCTTCGATGAGGTCGCCAGGACGATCCGAGGCTTTGGCCTGCGCGAGATCGAGCTGTGGGGGATTGCCCAGCATCTGGACCTGTTCCACGCCACGGACGCACGTGTCGAATCCGTTCGCCGGGTACTCGCCGACAACGAGCTGTCGGCCTGGTGCTTTACGCCTGAGCAGGTGTTGTATCCAATCAACATTGCCTCCGGCGACGCCGCACTGCGCCAGGACAGCATCGAGCGGTTTTGGCGTGCAGCCGACATCTGCGCGGCGCTTGGCGCCCGCTATCTCTTCCTGACGCCCGGCCGGGGCTACGAGAGCGAACCCCGGCAACCGGCATGGGACCGCGCGGTCGGTTCGATCGGCGAGATCGCCCGGCGCGCCGCCGCAAACGGGGTGCGCTGCCTGCTCGAGCCGTTGCAGCGGTTCGAGAGCAACCTCGTCAATGATGCGGCAGGCCTGCGCCAAATGCTGGATGAGGTGGGCGCCGGCAACGTCGATGTCGTGCTCGACACTGTCGCCATGGCCACGGCCGGCGACACCGTGGCCGGCTATGTCGACCTGTTCGGCTCGCGGCTGGCGCATGTCCATCTGGTCGACGGCACACCAGGCGGGCATCTGGTGTGGGGGGATGGTACGCTGCCGCTCGGCCACTATGTCAGCGAGCTCGCGCGCCTGGGCTATGCCGGAAAGTTCACCTTCGAGCCGTTCGGCAACGGCTCCTACGCGCTCGATCCGGTAAAAGCCTGGACACGCTGCCTTGGCGCCATCGCGCCATACCTCAATTGCGCAACGGTGCCGGCATGACGTCGAAGAAGCTTATCGCGGTCGGGGACAATTGCCTTGATGCCTATTTGACCAACAACTTGATGACGGTGGGCGGCAACGCCTTGAATGTCGCGGCGCAATGGCGGCGCAACGGCTGGTCCGCGCGCTATTTCGGCGCCGTCGGGAACGATCCCGAAGGCGACGTGGTGCTTGCCGAACTGCAAGGTGCCGGCCTATCCCCGGACGACGTCGAACGGCGTCGCGGCGATACGGCCGTCACCTTGCTGCGCGATGAATCCGGCGACCGGAAGTTCCTGCACGAATCCTTCGGTGTGGGCGAAAACTACATGCCGGCGCCCGCGCATTATGCGGTCATCGCCGCGGCCGACTGGGTGCATCTCGGCACCAACGCCAACAAGCACCTTGTTCAACGATTGGTGGCGGACCATGTGCCGTTCAGCATCGATCTATCGACTGCCCATATGGCGCTGCCGCTCGACGGTGTCCCGCTTGTGTTTGCGTCCGGACCGGACGATGTCGATGTTCCCATCGAGCCATCGCTGGGCGCGCTCAGGGCGGCCGGCGCAAGGCAGGTAGTTTTGACCTGTGGTCGACGCGGCTCCTACTTCGACGATGGCACGAATGTCGTGCATGCGCCGGCGACCCTTGTCGATGTCGTGGATACGTGTGGCGCCGGCGACAGTTTCATTGCCACTTTCCTCGCCAGCTTCCATTTCGGCGGCCTCGGCGCCCTGGAGGCATTGCACAGGGCGTCGATCGCGGCGGCGCAGACCTGCACCCATCTTGGCGGGTTTCCCCAGAGACCGCGTCCGATACCCGATTGGCTGCCAGCCAAATATGCCAGCTTCATTGTCGATGCGCAGGGAGCCCAAGCGTGAGTACAATTCGTTTGCGGCAGCCTGCGGTCGCGCTTGCATCTGACCGGTCGTTTTGGCTGCAGGACATTGCCGCCGCCCCTGCGACCGAGCCATTGCGAGGCGACGAGCGCGCCGACGTGGTGATCGTCGGTGGCGGCTATACCGGTCTGTGGACGGCGCTGCGGATCCTTGAACTGGCGCCGCAAACGCGGGTGGTGATCCTTGAAGCCGATCTATGCGGATCGGGGGCCTCGGGGCGCAACGGCGGTCAGGTCCATTCATGGTTCGCCGAAATCGACCAGATCAGTGCGGTCGTCGGTCTCGAGGAAGCGCGCCTGCTGTGCGCCGACACGGTGGCATCGATCGCGGAGCTGAAGACGCTGCAGCAAAACGGCACCATAGACATGGACCTGAGGCTGGACGGATGGTTGTGGACAGCAAGCTCCATTGCGCAGGAAGGCGCTTGGGAGACCGCCGTGGCCTTGACGGCGGCTGTTGGAGAAAACCGTTTCAGCCCGCTGACAGCCGAGGACATTCAACGCCGCACCGGTTCATCGGCCTCCTATGTCGGCGTGGTCGAGACCACTGCCGGCACGGTCCATCCCGCCAAACTTGCCATCGGATTGCGCAAGTTGGCACTGGCACGCGGCGTCATCATCCATGAGCGCAGCCCGGTCCTCGCCATCGAACCCGGCATGACATGCACGGTGCGCACGGCGCATGGCGCGGTACGGGCTGACAAAATCGTGCTTGCCGCCAACGCCTGGCTTTCCGCGCTGCCGGAACTGCGGCGGCATCTTTATGTGGTCGGCAGCGAGGTGATTGCCACTGCCGCCGTTCCCGAACTGCTCGACAGCATCGGCTGGCGCGACGGTGCCTCGATCTGCGATTCCCAGGCCCAGGTGCTCTACTACCAGCGCACCATCGGGGGCAGGGTGGTCTTCGGTCGTGGCAGCGGCAACGTCGCCTTCAGTGGAAATTTCGGCGCCAGCTTCAACCGCAGCCCGGAGCACGGCCGCGACAATATGCGAGAGCTGCATCGGGTCTACCCGTCGCTGCGCGGTGTGGCGATCGAATATGACTGGTCGGGGCCGATCGACTGCGTGCCTGAACACGTTCCTGTCTTCGACCACCTGCGCGATCATCCCAATATCTTCTACGGCATGGGATTCAACGGCACCGGCATCGCGCAGACGCCGATAGCCGGACGCATTCTGGCGAGCCTGGTGCTCGAGCGAAAGGATCGCTGGAGCGAAAGCGGTCTGGTCGGCATCGAGCGGCGCATGTCGCTGCCGCCCGAGCCTTTGCGTTATCTCGGCGCCAGACTTGTCCGCGCGGCGGTGGGCCGCAAGAACGAGGCCGAGATCCGCAACCGCAAGGCGGGCAGGATCACCAATCTTGTGGCGGCCCTGAAGCCAGGCAGGCGCAAGAATTAGCCGGGCATCTGGCTCATCGTCACGCTCTTCAAACCATGAGCCGGCACGTGCCGTCCCGATGACGGTGGACGCGGCATTGCGATCAGGGTGTTTGCTGGGCTTCATTGACGTACATTCTTAAAGCGGAGTGCGTCGACCTTGTTCTAACGTATTCATGTGGGCCGTACCGCCGTCACGCCTATGCTTGGCGCACTTGCGGCTTTCCATTTGAGGGCGGGCCAACGGATCCGCGTGCAATGATGGCGGTCGGCAAAACGAGCCTTTCCGCCGGGCGGGAATCTCCCTTCAATCGTCGGATGAGCAATTCCGCGACGCTCTTGCCAAGCGCGTAGACGGGCTGGTCGATAACGGTGATGGGCGGCGTGGTGACGCTCGTCCAGTCCGCATCATGGAAAGTGATGAGCGAAATGTCGTCGGGAACCCGCAGGCCGCGCTCGCGGGTCACCTTGAAGATCTCCAGCGCAATGACGCTGTCGGAGGCGAGGATCGCCGTCGGCCGATCCGGCGCCGACAGCATCTCGCCGGCAACCCTGCGCGTTTCGGTGGGGCTTGTCGCGCCAAGGCGAACATAGCGTTCTGGCCGATCAAGTCCGGCCTCTCGGCACACGGTGAGGAAACCGTCGATGCGCTCACGGACCGACGAGGTGTAGATCTGCCCGAGATCCCGGTACTCGTGCCCTTCGGCGTCGACCGCGGTTACATAGGCGATGTTGCGGTGGCCGGCATCCGCTAGAAAGCGGGTCGCCAGCATGGCGATGCCGCGATCGTCGGTCGTGACCGTATCGACATCCAGATCTGCCAGCGCCCTATCCAGCAGGGCAAGCGGTCGGCCCGAGCGGTGGATATCGCGCAGGTGCGCGATGTCGCGCGATTCCGACGGCGTGACGATCAGCCCGTCGACGCGCTTGCCGATGAGCAGTTTCACGGCCGCCTTTTCCGCCTCGATCTTCTCGCCGGAATTGGCCAGGATGACGTTGAACCCGGCTGCCTTTGCCGCGTCGCTGATGCCGCGTACCGCGAGGCTGAAGAACGGGTTCTCGATGTCGCCGACAACCACGCCGATGATGCCGGAGCGGCCGGTCGTCATGCTGCGGGCGAGCTCGTTCGCACGATAGTCCAAGGCCTTGGCCGCGGCCATGACTTCCGCGCGGATCATTTCGCTGACGACGCCGTATCCGCCGAGCACGCGCGCGGCTGTCGCTTTCGAAACATTGGCCGCGCGGGCGACGTCGCTGACCGTTATCGACGGGGTCTTGGGGGCGGTTCTTTTCATCGGATGACGACTACAAGAGTTGTTGACGGGAGGTCAACGTGGCGATAACGATTAACAAAGAGACCGGTCTCACGCAATATGAGACCGGTCTCTTTAAAAGGAGTGGAGCCGAGAGGCGTGACGGACCGTGACTTCGGCAAGGCATGTCGGCGCGCCAGATGGCGGCTCGACGGAAATACCAACAAGAACAGACCTTCAGAGTGGAGAAAGACATGAGCAGGAAAGAAATTCTCAAGTCGTTGATGTGCCCGGTCAGAACCGGCGCAATGGCTCTTATGGCGATGTGCGTCGGCGCCGGGCTCGTTTCAGGAGCGGCCGCCGCGGATGACAATCCCTATGGCCTCATTGATGCGAAGGTCATCAGCGTCGGAACCATGGGCGATGCCAAACCCTACGCTTTCACCCAGGCCGATGGGTCGTTCACCGGCTTCGACATCGAATTGTTCCGCAACGTCGCGAGCCGCCTTGGCTTCAAGCCCGACCAGGTGATCTTCACCGGCCAGGAATTCTCGGCGCTTATGCCTTCGGTTGCAAACGAGCGCTTCGATGTCGCGGTCGCGGCAATCGGCACGACGGAAGCACGCAAAAAGACCGTCGACTTTTCCGACGGGTATATCGCAGGCTATCTCTCCGTGCTTACCGCAGACAAGTCGATCACGTCGGCGGACGGGCTCAAGGGCAAACGTCTCGGCGTCGTGCAAGGCACGCTCCAGGAAATCTACGCGGCGAAGAATTTTGTCGGAACCGATCTCGTCAAATTCCCCGACAACAACTCCGCCGTTTCGGCGCTTAACAACGGAACCGTGGATGCCCACTTCCTCGATTACGAGGCTGCCAAGGACTATGGCGTTCGCTATCCGAACCTGCAGATCGCGGTCAATATTCCTTCCTTTGACGCGCCGGCCGGCTTCGTCCTGCGCAAGGGCAACGACAAGCTCCGCAATGCGCTGAACACCGCCCTTCACGCGGCCATGCAGGACGGCACCTGGAAAACGCTTTATGAAAAGTGGTTCCCCGGCTCGCCGATGCCCGACCAGTATCTTCCCAAGAAGTAGACCGTACCCGGCCGCTGGCTCTCATGCCGGCGGCCGGATTACGCCGCCGTCCTTGATGCGGACGATGTGAATAGCGCAACCGAAAGGGGGGCGAATGAACTGGCTCGAAAACCTGCGGCGCAGTTTCCTCGACTGGCAGGCCATGGCGGACGTGCTGCCCAGCATGATCACCATCGGATTGAAGAACACCTTGATCCTCGCCGCCGCGTCGACGGTGCTGGGTGTCATTCTCGGCATGATCCTGGCGGTCATGGGCATCTCGCAATCGCGCTGGCTGCGCATTCCGGCGCGGGTCTACACGGATATATTCCGTGGGCTGCCGGCGATCGTCACCATCCTGCTGATAGGCCAGGGCTTTGCCCGCATCGGCCGTGAAATCTTCGGCCCTTCGCCCTTTCCGCTCGGCATTCTTGCGCTGAGCCTGATCGCCGGCGCCTATATCGGCGAAATATTCCGCTCGGGCATCCAGAGCGTCGAGCGCGGGCAGATGGAGGCCTGCAGGGCGCTCAGCATGAGCTACGGCCAAGGCATGCGCCTGATCGTGATCCCGCAAGGCATCCGCCGCGTCTTGCCGGCCCTCGTCAACCAGTTCATCGGCAACGTCAAGGATTCAAGCCTTGTCTACTTCCTCGGTCTGCTCGCCTCGGAGCGCGAGATCTTCCGTGTCGGTCAGGACCAGGCAGTGGTCACCGGAAACCTCTCGCCATTGCTTCTGGCCGGCGTGTTCTATCTCGTCATCACCGTGCCGTTGACCCATGTGGTCAACTACATCGACAACTCGCTGCGGGTCGGAAAGCAAAAGGCCGGCCTCGTCATCAGCGGCCTGGCCGAAGTGAGCGAACTGGAGGGCGCCACCGGCAGTGCACCTTCGGAGGCCGGCTCTGATGCCCGCTCAGCGCTGCCCCGCTTCAAGGGCGGCAGTCTCGCCATCACCGATCTCGACATGGCCTATGGCGACCTCGATGTTCTCAAAGGCGTCAGCCTGGCAGTCAAGCCTGGCACGGTCACATGCGTGATCGGCCCATCAGGTTCGGGCAAGTCGACCCTGCTGCGCTGCCTCAACCGCCTGGTCGAGCCCAAGGGCGGTGAGGTGTTGCTCGATGGTGCGAGCATCCTGGCGATGAAGCCTGAAAAACTGCGCCGGCGTGTCGGGATGGTTTTCCAGCAGTTCAATCTGTTTCCCGACCACACCGCGCTCGAAAACGTCATGCTGTCGCTGACCAAGGTAAAGGGGCTCCCTGTACAGGAAGCTGAGCGCATCGCCGAGGCGCGCCTTGCCGACGTCGGGCTTGCGACCCGCAAACACCATCGTCCAGGGAGCCTTTCCGGTGGCCAGCAGCAGCGTGTGGCAATCGCTCGTGCATTGGCGATGGACCCGGAGGTCATCTTGTTCGATGAGGTAACAAGCGCACTCGATCCCGAACTGGTGAAGGGCGTGCTCAACCTCATGGCGGATCTCGGCCGGCGCGGCATGACAATGGTCGTGGTGACACATGAAATGGGCTTCGCCCGCAAGGTCGCCGATCAGGTCGTCTTCATGGATGAAGGCCGCATCATCGAGGCCGGCACGCCTGCAGCGATTTTCGACACGCCGAAAAGCCCACGTCTGAAGCACTTCCTTGCCGAAGTGCTTTGATCACGCATGAGCCCTTCAAGACGGCCGCCCAAACCAACCTCCACCAGTGAAAGATATCTCATGGCTGCATCACATCAGGTTTCCAAGGTCGTTGTCGTCGGCGGCGGCATTTTTGGCGTCTCCTCGGCCGTTCATCTTGCAAGGCTCGGCATCGAGACCGTGCTGGTCAATGATGGACCGCTCGCCAAGGGAGCTTCCGGCCGCTCGCTCGCCTGGATCAATTCGGCGCGCAGGCGCTCGGCTGAATATCATCGCCTGCGCATGATCGGTATCGACCGCTACCGCAGTTTGTCGGCGCGATGCCCGGATGCCGCCTGGCTGCGTTTCGACGGTGGCCTGACGTGGGATGCGGACGATGCCTCAAACGAGATCGCCGATGTCTTCGCTCACGAAAAACGTCTCGGCTATGATGCGCAGCATCTGTCCGCGGACGCCATAAGGTTGGTCACGCCGGGTGTCTGCGCAAGCGCTGTCACGCCTCAAGGCGCGATCTTCAACGCGGGTGAGGGCTGGGTCGACCTGCCGTCGCTGATCGAAATATTGATCGCGGAATTCGTGGAGCGGGGCGGCCAGGTGGTCACCGAGGCCGGAAGCGCTACCGTCATCGTCGCCAACGGCCGCGCCACCGGCGTCACCACCACCAGCGGGGTCAGCTTCGCCGCCAACGCGGTGCTTCTGGCGACCGGTGCGGATGTGCCGCGAATGGTTGCCGTGGCCGGTCAGCGTATTGCCGATGGGACACCAATCGCGCTGCTGGTCAGGACCAAGCCAGTCGACTTGCCGCTACGCGCCGTGCTCAACACGCCGCGTGTCGCCATCCGGCCGACGCCTGATGGCGCCCTCGCGCTCGATTCTGCCTGGTCGGAAGAACAGGTGGTAGTCAATCCGGACGGGACTTATCGCGTAAAAGCATCGACCATCCAGGGGCTTCTCGACGAAGCGTCGAATGTTCTCGACGGTCATCCGAAATTGGAATTGGAGAGCTACGGTGTCGGGCCCAAGCCAATCCCCGGAGACGGCGAGCCGGTCTTCGGCCAGTTGCGGGAGATCGAGGGGTATTACGTCGCCTTCAGCCACAGCGGCGCAACACTTGGCTTGATTGCCGGCGAACTGCTTGCAACCGAGATCGCCACCGGAACAGAGCACCCACTCCTTGCAAGCTTTCGACCGTCTCGATTTTCACTTTAGCCCGCCAATTCGCCTCGGAATGGGATGTAATGTGGCATGCTTGGAGTTTCGCTAGCCGAGACGGCGGCCGCCTGGCCGCTTACGCGCACCGAACCTGACACAGCGAATATGTTCCGGAACATTTTCTCCACGTTGAAGTTGGACAGCGCCAGGACCGTCTTTCGTCCAAGCTCAACCAGCGCTGAGAAATTCCATGACCAACCAACACCCCAAGACTAAACAGCCCACGGACAAGGATCTGCGAGACAACCCGGGAATCGGCACCTCGAAGGGCGCGGTCAAGGGCGGCGATATGCTCGACGAGAACGATGCTCTCGATGGGGACAATACGTTCGAAGGCGATGTCGAGAACGACGTCACGCCTCAGGGCGGCATCAACCCTGACCAGACCGGACGCACGAACAAGTAGGAGGCACCTTGCCATGGCCGGCCGGAAGACCCACGAGCAGCAGCTGCGCATCATCGAAAAGCGCGAGAACACCAGCAATGCCGGCGACGATTTCAATGCCGAGGATGAGCTGAAGAGATCCAAGCAGGAGCGTGAGGCGCGGCAAGACGGCGCCAATCTACGCGACGAGGGCGTGGGATTGACCGACAAGGACGATCGCCAGATGATCCGCGGCGAAAACCAGGAGAGCGAGCACCACAAGCGCAGGCAGGACGACTAAGCCTGCCGTCTTTTTAAAGCTATCGAGGAGCCATGCCAGACTACCGGCACGCCAGGCACCGCATGGTCGAGGCGCACATCGCCCGCCGCGGTGTGCGCGACGAACGAGTCCTTTCGTCACTGAGGCGGAATCCCGCGCGGGAAATTCGTCGACGAGGGGTGCGAGGAGTTCGCCTATGGGGACGGTCCGGGCGGCGTTGCGCTCTGGCTATAGGGACCTGCGAAGACGCGACCTGAACATCGGCCAGCTCTGCCGCGAGCGCTTTTGGCGATCAGGCAGCCTCGGCCACTACGTGCAATCCTCGGCCTCGCAACAGTTCGATGCCTTCGTCTGGTTCGATCGCACCTCGCCTGTTCAGCCGCTGACTGCCGAACACGCCTCATCGAGTGGTAATACCTGACACGTTTCCCTTGGGCACCTGAGTAGGCGGCCTTGCCTTCGGGCACGGAACATCTCACCGACTTTCTGGTTAGGCAGGCCGGATGAAGGGAGCTTTGCGCATGGCCACTAATTTGGAAGACGGCAAGACCGCTCAATCTTCCGACGAGTTGCATGGCAGCAATCGCGGCGGCAACAAAGACCAGCGTAAGACTGACAAGACCGCGAACAAGAGCAGCCAGGCGGCGGGATCCGCATCGCGGTAAGGACTGAGACATGCCGACCGCCGCGGACATCCTCATCGAGACGCTGATCGACTGGAACGTCGATATCATCTTTGGCCTGCCGGGCGACGGCATCAATGGCATCATGGAGGCGCTGCGCAAGCGGCAGGACCGCATCCGCTTCATTCAGGTGCGGCACGAGGAATCCGCGGCCTTCATGGCGTGCGCCTACTCAAAATGGACAGGCAAGCTCGGTGTCTGCCTCGCAACTTCCGGCCCTGGCGGCACACACCTCCTGACTGGACTCTACGATGCCAAGCTCGACCAAGCGCCGGTGCTCGCCATTACCGGCATGCAGTTCCACGACCTTATCGAGACCTTCACCCAGCAGGATGTCGACTTGACGCGCGTCTTCAGCGATGTCGCCGTCTTCAACGCGCAGGTCTCCGACGCGGCGCATATGGAAAGCCTGGCCGGTCTCGCCTGCAGGTCGGCGCTGGCACGTCGCGGCGTTGCGCATCTGTCGATCGCCAGCGATGTGCAGGAGCACACGCTCGACCAGGCCAAGCGCTCGAAGCGCAACAAACCGTCGCATACGCCGGATCGTTGGTTCGAAGGAAGCAGGCTTCCCGACGAAGAACAACTTGCGAAAGCCGCCGAGATCCTGAACGGGGCGACGAAGGTCGCGATCCTCGCCGGTCGGGGCGCGCTTGGTGCCAGGCACGAGTTGGAAGAGACGGCGGAGCTGCTTGGTGCCCCCGTCGCAAAGGCCTTGCTCGGTAAGGCTGCCATGCCCGACGATCACCCGCTGACGACTGGCGGCATCGGAATTCTCGGCACGCTGCCGTCGCAGGAAATCATGGAGGAATGTGACGCGCTGCTCGTCGTCGGCTCGACCTTTCCCTACATCGAATACTACCCGAAGCCGGGACAGGCGCGCGGGGTTCAGATCGAGCGCGACCCGCAGCGCATCGGCCTGCGCTATCCCGTTGAGGCCGGCCTTGCCGGCGATGCCGCCGTGACGCTGCGATTGCTGAACAAGCGCCTGAAGCGCAAGGATGATCGCAGCTTCCTCGAGAATGCGCAGGCGGGCATGCGACGCTGGCGCGAGATGATGGCGCAGTCGGAGCGAAAGGCCGCCACTTCGCTCAAGCCCCAGGTGGTCACACGCGCATTTGGGAAACGATTGCCCGATGAGGCGATCCTGGTTGCCGATTCCGGCCAGAACACCGAGATGGCGGCCCGCCATATCGAACTGCGTGACGGGCAGGCTTTCGGCGTCTCGGGCGCGCTGGCCTCGATGGCATGCGGACTGCCCTACGCGATCGCCGCGGGCCTGGCCTTTCCCGGCCGGCCGGTCTTCGCGGTCGTCGGCGACGGCGGTCTCGCGATGCAGCTCGGAGAGTTCTCGACGGCAGTTCGGTACCGGGTCCCACTCAAGGTGCTCGTGCTCAAGAACGGCATGCTCAATCAGATCGCCTGGGAGCAGATGATGTTCCTCGGTAACCCGCAATTCGCCTGCGAACTCCAGCCCATCGACTTCGCCATGGCCGCCGAAGCCATGGGCGGCATTGGCTACAGCGTCTCTCGCGCCGAGGAGGTGGAAGGCGTTCTCGACTCTGCCCTGGCTGCTGAGGGTCCGGTGGTCATCGAGGCCGTGGTCGACCCGTACGAACCGATGATGCCACCGAAGATGCCGCCGGATTATGCGAAAAATTTCCGCAAGGCGCTACCGGATACCCCCGGACGCGCGGAAATCGAGGCGAATATGGCGCAAGAGCCGCTGAGGTCGATGATTACCGCCGGCGAGAAAGACTGACCAGCCACACAAGAAGCAGCGGACCAGCATCCATGACGACGAAGAAGGAGCACGAGTTGAACAAGACCGACAGCGGCACCGCAAATCGCAGTTCGCCGGACCTCATGGGCGCCGGCCAAGCGTGCAAGGCCGAGGAATGGGGAGGTGGCTCGAAAGCCGCCAAGGGACCGATCACGGAACCGGATCGACACAACCGCAACTCCAGCCAAAAAAGGAGCTGACATGCAGGATGCCCAGCAGAAATATCCTCAGCCGCCGCTTCCCGAACAGCAGCAGGACATGCCCGGCTATACCGACGAGATGGATCCACGGCCCGACCACGGAGAGGAGAGCTATCGCGGCAGCGGTAAGCTGACGGACCGCGTCGCGCTGATCACCGGCGCGGACTCGGGCATCGGCCGGGCGGTGGCTATCGCGTTTGCACGCGAAGGCGCCGACGTCATGATCTCCTATCTTGAAGAGGACGAAGATGCGCAGGAGACGGCGCGCTTGGTCGAGGAAGCGGGGCGCAAGGCGGTGCTCGCACCCGGCGACATCTCGGACGAAATCTTCGCGCGGTCGCTTGTGCAGCGAGCTATCGATGAATGCGGGCGCCTGGACATCCTCGTCAACAATGCAGCCCACCAGGCGTCGTTCGAGAAGCTGGAGGACATCAGCGCGGAGGAATGGGATCTCACCTTTCGCACCAATGTCTATGCGATGTTCTATCTGTCCCAGGAAGCAGTGAAGCACATGGAACCCGGCTCGACCATCATCAACACATCCTCGATCAACGCGACCAGTCCCTCGCCGGCACTGCTTGCCTACGCCACTACCAAAGGAGCGATCGCCAACTTCACCGCCGGACTTGCAGGACTGGTAGCTGAACGCGGCATTCGGGTAAACGCGGTCGCTCCCGGGCCGATTTGGACGCCGCTGATCCCGTCGACAATGCCCTCTGAGAAGGTCAAGGAGTTCGGGAAGAACACACCGCTCAAGCGCCCCGGGCAACCGGCAGAGCTTGCAGCGACCTATGTGCTGCTTGCCTCGGAAGGATCGAGCTACACCACCGGCGCACTCTACGAGGTCACCGGTGGACGGCCGATGCTTTGAGCGAGCGTACCTGCCAGCTCCACGGCGCCCACTCCCGGTAGCACACCGACATGTGGCGAGGCTCATGCGCGATCAGGATCGCGGACAACCGCCACGTCCGCAAACTGGTCGAGGCGCATGCCGAAGCCACCCACCAGACCCTGAACCGGAGGTTGGTAGACGCGAGGCTGACTTCATTCCGGGTTCACCGGAGCGTCAGCTTTCGGGGAGGGGCAAACGCTGGGTGAATGTCCCCGATAGGCGCATTGCAGCCATGCCGCCGTCGCGTTGTGAGACTGATTTGGCGACCAGCAAAACAGCAGCCTCTACGACTCGTCCCTCTCATCGCGCAAATTAGACACAACGCGGCGGTTCTGCGACCTGCAGGCGGAGTCGGGGCAGTCGCGGACGAGCCTGTCCTTGCCGTAGCCCTTGGCCCACATGCGGTTCCGGTCTATGCCGCCGGCGGCGAGGTAGTCCATCACCGCATCGGCGCGCTGCTGTGACAGCGCCGTTTCACTTGCGCCGGGATCGTCGGCGAAACCCTGCAGCTTGAGCAGCCAGCGCGGATGCTTTGTCAACCAGGCGATCTGGGTGTCGAGGGTGGCCTTGGCGACAGAATCGAGCGCGGCCGAACCTTTCGTGAAGTAGGTGCGGCGGCCGACATTGAGGATAAAATCCTCCTCGCTGCCCGGCTGCACGTTCTGGAAGCCGGCAATCTCGGCGTTGGTGACGTCGGGCGTCGACGGGGCCAGCGTGTTGCTGGTCGAGCAGGATGCGGTCAGAACCAGCAGGCCGGCGGCGAGCAGCCGGCGCGTGTTTTCAATCATGCGGTTCATGATGCGCCAATCATTCGACAGTGGTGGAAGCGGGCGCCTGGTCGGCGATGTGCGGCAGGACCTCCACCGCGGTGCCGATCGGGCACCGCTGGTAGAGGTCGATGATGTCTTCGGGGAACATGCGGATGCAGCCGCTGGAAGCGTCGGTGCCGATGCTCCATGGCTCCAGCGTGCCATGCAGGCGGTAGCCGATGTCGGCGCCGTCGCGGTACAGATAGAGCGCGCGCGGCCCGAGCGGATTGTTGGACGCGCCGCCTGCGATCATGGGCGGTAAGTCCGGTTTGCGCTCACGCATTTCGGGGGGCGGGACCCATTGCGGCCACAGCGCGCGGCGATCAATCGTCGCGCGGCCGTACCATTTGAAGCCTTCCTTGCCGACGCCGACGCCGTAGCGGATGGCAGTCTTGTTTTCCATGATGAGGTAGAGGAAGTGGTGGCGGGTGTCGACCACGACGGTGCCGACCGGCTCGCTGCTGAAATACTTGACGATCTGGCGATGCCATCTCTTGTCGATCTTGGCGAAGTTGGTCTTGCGATAGACGAAATCGTTATCGCTGGCGGTACCGGCGAAAAAGGATTTTGCCCCCGCGGCTTGAACAATATTGCTGGTTCCACCGACCGCGACCAGCGCCAGACCGCCGAGCACGACACCCCTGCGTGATAAAACCATCGGCAATCCCCCATGCCTTAAGCCTGGCGAACCATAGTTGAGAATGATTTCCGCTCAAAGTGGAAAAATGCTGCAGTGGGTGGGCCGCAAGCGGTCTGTCCGCTTGACGGCAAAATAGCAACTGCCCGCCGGCTCACGCCGGCGAGCTTTTTTGTGCGGACGGGAACATCCTCGCTCCAAGGGTGTTCTGTCACACCCGGCTCGTTCTTCATCGGTCGTGCCGGTGACCAAGATGTCCCCTCATTCATCATGGTCGGCCCGCGCAGCCTTGACCGCACGCGCGGGCCATCCCATCACAAGGCCCGCTGGCTCACGCTGGCGGGTTTTTCCGCGTCCATGCGCCGACACTCATCTTCGCATGCCTGTCACAACGAGCCAGGCGGATTCCAGTATCCGCACGCGGCGAGGAGGACTTGCGACATGCCTCGCTGCGGGATTTTCGCGATGAGTCTACCTGGCTCCCGCTGAACGCCATGGCCTGACCACCGGGCGCGTTGGACGACCTTCAAGTCAAAAAAGCCCGCGGCAATCGCACCTTAGGCGAAGAGGCTTTGCTTTGTTGATGCAGTTGTCATCGCATCAATCGTGGGTAGCAACGCGGTTGTTGCGTGTTGTTGGAGAGATGGGGTTTCCCGAAAAGAATGAACATGCGCAGACAAAAGAAGCGAGCAGGATGGCCGTGAGTACATCTGCCAAATATCTATTACCTCATATGCGCTCGCTCCTCGGAAGGCGATCCCGCCACCCTCTCGACAGTGAAGATGGCGGGATCTCAACCGGCGACAAGGGACTTCGATCGACGGTGGGTTTCCAATTCGGCGTCCGGCTGCGTGTTCCGCCGTTCGGGCTTCTTCCAACCGCAATCAGACGTAAGTCCTATCCCATAAGACTGATGCCAAATTCGGAACATCCGCTGAAGCATTGCGTTCGGCAGCGTGAAACCCCAAGGCAAAGGATGACTAATCATGTCGAATTGCGAGACTGCAAAATCACATTCGTTAGGAAATCGCGTGGCTGATCTCACAGCCAAGATGCGTGAAGCGCAGATTGACGCGGGTGAAATGATGGCCTTCCACAAGGTTGCAACTATGTTGGAGGACAGCCAAGGACGTATCAATGGCGACGACTTGATCGCCGCATCCTTCGTTCTGCTGGAAGACCGAGCGCCCGAGTGACCTTGCGTTGGTCGGCTTCGATCGTTCCTCGATCAGCAATGCGAAGCCTTTTTTGTCACGGCTGGCGTCTCGCGGGACTGCGGGAATAGCTCAAGCCTAAAGGGTGCTGGCCGGGCGGCTAACAGCCAAGAGACACCGCTTCGGGATCGGCCGCCACGCGCCCGCTTTGTCCGAGGGAGGGCATTCCCTTTGAAGACAGCTACGGCGTGTCCTCGCTATCAGTGCCATGCATGCTGGAGCCATGCATGAAGGACTGGATCTCGTCCGCATCGATCTTGCCATCACCATTCTCGTCAATGCTACTGAACATCCTGCCCACCGCGCGTTGAACCTCGTCCTCGGACACCGATCCGTCGCCATCGGTGTCCAACAGCCCGAACATCAGTCGCATGCCGGCACCGCGCATCATCTGATGATGCCAGCGTCCAGCCATTCTGTGTCCACGATCGCGGTCACCGTGGTTCTGCCAACGGTCGCCATCTTCATCGTGGCGGTCAGCATCCTCGTTGCGATCGCCTTGATAGCTGCGACTATCTTCCTCGCGGAAACCTTCTTCGGAACCGCGATCCTGCTGCATTCTCTCCCGGACTGCTTGCTCAACCATCTGGCGGATCATTTCGCGTGTTGGTGCATCCGCTTGTCCGGTCGCATCCGGCAACTGTCCGGCGGCCGGCGGTTCGGTCGCCGGAGCGGGTGCAGGTGTGGAGGGGGATGGTGTTCCGCTTGTCTGGGCGAGCGCGGGGGAGGTCAGGACTACGAAAACGGCGGCCGCGGCCGTCGTGCTGTGCGGAAATCTCATGGCATGCTCCATCAGTGCCTTCGCTTGGAAGGCCAAACTGGAGCTCGATCTGATTGTTCCCCGAACGGGATCAGGTCACGGCGAAGTTACAGGGGCATGCCCCCCGTCCGAGGTAGATCAGGGTCTTCGTCAGGGAATAATTTCGGCTCTTCTTCCCTAGGCACAAGAGGAAGCCGGCACCCATTTTTGCGGGCAATGAACGTTGGACATTCGGCCTCGCCAATTTTCTGCCAGTCGATCATACCGACGCACCAACTCCCTCTGCGTCCTCTCCTTTCGTGGAACGGAAGCCGTTTCGACCGCACGGGTCAATCGCGAATCCCGCGTCCATATGCTGCGCGGCCATGATGCATATTTTTTATGTCACGGACCTCTGTCCGTCTGGACACGATGTTAGCCAGCGCTAAATCAGAGCAATGCGACGCCTCCTGCTGGGACTTACAGTTTTTCTCTTTTGGACCACGTTGCTTCAGGCCGAGGCGTGGCAGCCCTTCGGCGTCCGACAGCTTGGCTTTAGTTTCGATATTCCTCCGAATTTCGTCCTGACCCAGAATTCGGAGCAGGGCGCGGCTTTTCAGGGCCCAAGAGACGCGTTTCTGGTCGTTTGGGGCGCGCGACTGGGCAAAGCAAGTTTTCGCGCCGAGATCGAACATCGCATGATCGAGGACGAAAAGGCCGGTTGGCGACTGACCTATCGGCGCCTAGCCCCGAAATGGGCCAGCTACTCCGGGGTCAAGAATGGCGAGATTCGCTACGTCCGTGCAATTATGGTCTGCAACCAGCGTGCCGCGCTTTTCACAATGAATTATCGGAAATCCGAAAAGAAACCGTATGACCCTGTTGTTGTGCGCATGGTCCGGTCCCTGAGAGCGGAAGGATGTTAGCCAGCAAAGAGCGAGGTTGCCGTACTGTGCTTCCCTCGGCTAAGGGCCAGTGGTCAACCCGGCTCCCCAATAGCCTCGCCCAGTCACATGAAAGCAGGCACCGGCAGATATGCAGCCGAACGTTCTCACGCTGGCTCAGCCGCTCAAAGCCCATCACCGAAAAGCTGCTTAGTGCGGTCGCCAGCTAGAGCTACCACTGAGCCATTCCCGCTGCGGCTGGGTAGCGCCTCAGTTCCGTACGCGTTCATACCAAGAACGGGCGGGGCGAACGTCCTGATAGAGCTACGGCTGTAGAAGCGCGCCGCCAAACTGCGCCCACAAGCGCTCGCACTCTCTCGCCCTTAGGCTCGGGGTACCGGGCGCGCCATAGAAGACCATGGCGCCGCGAATGTCGTATCCAAGCACCGAGGCGTTGGCCACGAACTGGATGGCTCTTCCCAAGCTGGTGATGCCGATGTCGACCTCAGCTTTGTTGGTGAGGTCGACCACGCCTACTATTTCCGCATTGGCGCTCCTGCCCGCCAAAACGGCCGTCGACATCGCATCATGCACGGCAAGAAGCATTTCGGTGAGTTGCCCGGTGGAAGGGCTCTACAAACGCTTAAACGTCAGGTTTGTTCCCAACTGGCCCTGGCGGCTTTCCGACGACCAAGAATGCGACTGCGATTACGCGTATCAATAGAATCACTGCGAACAGGATTGCCATGATTTCCGCACTGTGTCGGATCACTCCGCGGCGAAGAAAACCCCGCAACATATCTCAGATAGCGGCGGGTGTTCGGCTGTAAGAACCAAACTGGGTCCCGCGGCCTCTCATGTGCGCGTAGGTGACATCGTCTGCTGGACCGAACGGTCAAGCCGAAGAGCCCAGTTCCTCTCGGCATCGAGCAGTTCATTCTGCTCAATCAAGCCGTTCATAAACAGCCTGAGTATATGCGCAGCTATGCGCTCTCCGTTCTGCGAAGCAAGAGGTAGGGCGCGCTCTTTGCAGACCGTGTGACAAACCTGGGCGAGCATCTCAATCTCGCTTGGCCCCAAAAACCGACCCGGATACAACATACCGTTTTCCTGTTGGAGAGTTGGAATGGCTATCCATTACGCAGGGTCACCGGCAGCCACAATCAACTATGATAGTGAGATGTCGAGTCCCGGTGGAAAAAACAGTGAAGTCCCAAAAGTGGTCGCGCTTGTCTCCGATTGACAGATGCCTCGACGCTACACCGACCATCGCTACCGCACCCGCTTCATCGACGCGGCTTTGCAAAGGCCTATGACCAGTTCGCTACCAGCTGCCGGACCGCCCAGGCGAGCATGCCGCCGGCCCTCCCGAAGCGCGATGTGGATGAGGCAGCCTTTTCCGTATACATCCAGTTGTTACGTTGCGCATCTGCTTCGGTTCGAAAACTCGCCGCGAGCCTGGCGTGCTCGCGTGTCCGGGCCGAAACAGCCCACATGTTGATAACGACATCGATGAGGCTGCCGCCGACCTCGTTGGCATAGGATGCTTCCCGGCATGGGCATCGACCAATGCCCCGGGCCGACCAGCACGAACCTGCGGGGGCTTTCCCGGAACAAAGCGTCGACGATCCGGTTCGGCAGGAAGCGGCCAAAATTCATGCCATCGGAGATGCCGAGGCAGATGACAGATGAAAGGGAAGCTGAAGATGACGAAGTCTCGCGACCGCACCGTTCCCGGCGACGGCAAGATCGAAACCGGCCCGAACACATCTCCGCAACAGGATCCGGCAGAGGGGTCGCGC
The DNA here is from genome assembly GCF_040320665.1 of Mesorhizobium sp. M0626. NCBI lineage: Bacteria > Pseudomonadati > Pseudomonadota > Alphaproteobacteria > Hyphomicrobiales > Phyllobacteriaceae > Mesorhizobium > Mesorhizobium sp. M0626. The sequence goes on from NZ_JAMYQD010000007.1 coordinate 51,401, forward strand.
GAGACAATCGATCGCGAACTCGAGCGGACAGACGACGATAATAATTCCGACGAAGCGGAACGCTTGCGCCGAGACCTGCGGAAAGGGGTGGCGGAAGAGACCGAGCTTCCCGAACGCGGCTCGGCCTGAGGATCGCCGGAACCTTGCCAAGGCAAGAGACATGGAAGGCTCGACGCCGGTCGGATCGCTGCTCGCTTCGTGCCTTTAACGCACCGGCCACACAACCCATGCGCGGCGGTGACCCAGGAGACGGCGAGAACGGCCGCGCGACGGTCCACTCTGTTCCAGCAAACTCGGCTCGCCGAGAGCTACCACCTCTGGCGTTAGGGCCTGACGAGATGCCACCTGTCCAGGTCGCATGGCGCCAGGGGTTCGGCAATCTCTATCAGGCTGCGCCGGCCTCCTGGCTGCGCTGCGAGCGGGCACGGTCGCGGGCTGCGGCAGTGCCTCCGGGAAAGCCGCTTCGATCGCTGTAGTCGCGTGGCTTGGTCCCGCTCCGAGAGTGGCGCGCGGTCACGCTTTTCGCAGCGATGATGTCGAGCAATGTGATGCCGGCGACCATGGCAAGCGCAAGGCCTACATTATCGCGCTTTGGGTTGCCAGGCCGATACGCTGTCAGCAATGTCGCGATATCCAGGCCGTCGCCGGCCACCCGGCTCCACAGCCCAGCTTGCTTGTCCACTGAAAGCGAGAGTATGCCGCTGCTTATTTCCCGCGCCCCATAAGCGCGGATCAGATCTTCCTTGCCGCGCATGCCGAGCGCGCCGGCAATCCGCTCGGCGCCAACCAGCTCGGCGACGCCAAGCGCGATGCTGAACCAGCCGAGCTTGCGGGCAAGGCCATCGGATGCCCCGACCGCACTCTGCCCAGTCTTCAGCACTTTGGGATCGCCAGGCGATCGGGTGATGTTGGTAAGTTTGGCAATCACGTTCATGACGATTTCCCTACGGTTTCAATACAACCTTGATGCAGCTGTCCTGCTTGTCGCGAAACACCTTGTACATCTCGGGTCCCTGCTCGAGCCCCACGGTATGGGTGATGACGAAGGATGGGTCGATCTGGCCATCTTCGATGCGGCGCAACAGATCCTCGGTCCAACGGTTGACATGGGTCTGCCCCATTCGGAAGGTGAGCCCCTTGTTCATTGCCTGTCCCATCGGAATCTTGTCGACCAGCCCGCTGTAGACGCCGGGGATCGAGATCACGCCGGCCGGCCGGCAGACATAGATCATCTCACGCAGAACGTGCGGTCGATCATTTTCCATCAGCATCAACTGCTTTGCGCGATCGTAGACGGTATCGGGCTGGGCCAGCGAGACGTGGCTTTCCATGCCGACGCAATCGATGCACTTCTCCGGGCCCTTTCCGCCGGTGAGTTCCCGCAGTCGTTCGACGACACTTTCCTCGGCGAAATTGATGGCGATGGCGCCGCCGGCCGCGGCCATGGAAAGCCGTTCCGGCAGGCAATCGATCGCCACCACCTGTTTCGCGCCGAGCAGCAGGGCGCTGCGTATGGCCATCTGCCCGACTGGGCCGCAGCCCCACACCGCAACCGTATCGTTGGGCTCAATGTCGCACTGTGCCGCCGCCTGCCATCCGGTAGGAAAAATATCGCCGAGGAAGAGAACCTGCTCGTCGGTAAGGCTGTCAGGCACCTTTACGTGCGTGGCATCGGCGAACGGCACACGCATGTATTCCGCCTGTCCCCCGGGATAGCCGCCGGTCAAATGAGTGTAGCCGAACAGACCCGCGGTGGTGTGCCCGAACACCTTGTCACCGAGATTCTTCTTGCGGTTTGTGCGTTCGCAAACCGAAAAGTTCTGTCGCTTGCACTGGTCGCACTCACCGCAGATTATGGTGAACGGCACGACGATGCGGTCTCCCTCCTTCAGAGCGCCGTTGACGCCCTTGCCGACCTCGACGACCTCTCCCATCATCTCGTGGCCCATGATGTCGCCGGGCAGCATGGCTGGCACATAGTTGTGGTAGAGGTGAAGGTCGGAGCCGCATATCGCACAACTCGTCACCTTGATGATCGCGTCACGTTCATCCTCAATTCCCGGGTCCGAAACCTGATCGCAGCGTATGTCTTCCTTGCCGTGCCAGACCAACGCTCGCATAGCTTGCTCCTATTTTCGCAAGATCTGTGGGTAGGGACCTCGCGCCTGTCCTAAGCGGGCCGATGCCTGGTTGGATCGACTGTGCCGCTGCTTGTCGAACCACAGGGGCGGACCGATGTTCCGGGAGCTCGAGAGAATTTTTGGGCCATTCCAGACCTGCACCTTGGAAGGATCTGTCGCGGGCACCAGCGGCCTTCCCAGGCGCGTCGGGGCACGAACCGCTGGAGCCCGAGCCACGAATGGACGTACTCAAGTGTACCAAAGAAGGTTCCGTCCGCAGGTGTCCTTCGCGGCGGCTGATACCCCATCTGCTCGATTCTCGCGGGCCATAACCGGCATTCTCTTCCTCGCCCGCACAGGGTCGGCCGAAGCAGCGCTGTGACCGGAGCAGGTAGGAGATGCCGCTCACCGGCGGGCGCGCAGTCCGACCCCGACGCGATCGACATGAGGTGGATGGGCGCCATCGCGACGGCGGCTCTAGCGGAGTATTTCGCAGAAATACAATGATTAGCGGGCAGGGCAGAGTGCTAGCCGTGCGCAGCGATGAACATGGCGACGGCCGACCGGCAATAGGATTCGATTTCGTTGTCGTCCGCCGCTCTCGCCTGATCGAAGCGTGCGATAATCAAAAGATCGGATCCTTTGAAAAGCGCGGCAAACAAGCGGGCGGACCGGAGAGGATCGGGCACGTTCAGAACCGCCTTCGCGTGCAACTGACGCAACAGGACCTCGATTTGGGCGATGACATGGGCGGGGCCGGCTTCGAAATGGAGCTTGCTTAACGACCTTGGATTCGTCTGGTCGGCCATGACCATGGCTTCGACACTGCGGACGTCTGATCTCAACAGCGTGCGAAGCAGGGACGATCCCACCGCCATGAGCTGATCTTCGACCGAACCGCCGACGCCTTCAAGAAGGGCCTGTGGCGCAAACAACTGATGGCAGCCGGCCGCCATCGCCGCGCTGAACAGCGCCTCCTTGTTCTCGAAGTGCCGATAGATGCTGAGTTTGGATATCTTCGCCCGCTGGGCGACCTTGTCCAATGTGGTCGCTTGGAAACCCAATTCCACAAAGAGTTCGGACGCAGCGTCGAGTATCGTTTGGCCAAGCGCCTCGTTGGCGGGCCGGCCGCGCCGGCCCTGGCTATTTTCGGTCACGACAATTCCAGTCCTTGACAGTATCCTAATTCTTGGATTACGATACCATGTAGTTTCTGAAATGCGCAAGCCGATGGGTAGGTTTCAACCAGGTCCAACCAGCCCCTCATCCACAACACGGAGCCCATTATGGATGACGTCATCATCATCGGCGGCAGCTTTGCCGGTCTCGCCGGTGCCCTGCAACTCGGCCGTGCCCGCCGTAAGGTCACCGTTCTCGATACCGGCCTGCCGCGCAACCGCTTCGCCGGCCACTCGCATGGCCTGCTCGGCCACGATCACAAGCCACCGCTGGACATCCTGGCCGAGGCGCGGCGGCAGCTGGCGCGCTATCCCACGATCAAGCTGGTCAATGCCCGGGCCGACAGCCTGTCCGGCGCCATCGACGATTTCTCCGTCCTCACTGGCGATGGCGGAAGCCTCGGCGCGCGCCGCCTGATCCTGAGCTATGGCGTCGCCGACCAGATGCCTGATGTTCCGGGCTTTGCCGAAGGTTGGGGCACGTCCATCGTGCCCTGCCCCTATTGCGACGGCTTTGAAGTCGCCGGCCAGCATTGGGGCCTCGTCTGGTCCGGCCCACAGTCGATGAATCAGGTCAGGCTGTTCCACGATTGGACCGACAGGTTGACGGTCTTTGCCGATGGTCACGACATTCCGCCCGATATCCGGGCCGGTCTGGCGCGCCGCAACATACCTGTCGTCGACGGCCGGATCAGCGAGATCGCCCATCACGGGGGGCATAACGCCACCGTCAAGCTCGATACCGGCCCCAAGGTCGCGGTCGACATCCTGTTCGCGCATCCGCGCAACAAGCCGTCCGCAAGCCTGCATGAATCACTGGGCCTCGCCACGGTCGATACGCCCCTCGGCGTAATCCTCAAGGTCGACGAGCGCCGCGAAACCAGCATGCCCGGCATCTACGCCGCGGGCGACCTCGCCAACCCCCTCACGCCGCCATCGGTCACCCTGGCAATATCGCACGGCGCGATGGCGGGCATCTTCGCCCAGCAGTCGATGCTGGTGTGAGAGCGCAGATTCCCTTCTCCGGGGTGCCGCGGGCTATCGTATTCTGAAGGTTGCGGGCCGGTGTTGCGGAACGTCGGCCCGCTCTCCCCTGAGGGGCGTCTTTGGCCGGCCAGCCTTGAGAACTCAACTGGGCTGCCTGCATGACGGCGATCGCCGACATCGGTTATCAAGCTCAATCACGCTGGAAAGCATGAACCACGTCGACGTCGACATCGCCGGCGGGCTTACGGTATGGGGACCGGTGGCGGAAGATTCGCCACCGCGGTCGGCACCTCGATGCTGCGACGCTACTGCGAAGAACGGTCGCGCCCAGCAGCGCTTCTGGCGGAAGTCTCAGGCGGCCACGACGCGGGCCAGCAGTGACGCGGCCTCGGTACCAGCCAAGCCAAGGTCACGGACGCTGCTCATGTGATTGGCCCCACCAAGGGTGATGCGCGAAACAGTCAGTCCCTGTGTGTCAAGGTGGTCCGTGAAGAGTGCGGCCTGGCTGTGGAACGGCGACGTTTCATCGGCGCCGACCGAGATATCTACGCCCACGGATGGATCGAAACTGTGGTCGATCGGCGAGAATCGGCGGGCCTCCTCGTCGGTGATCGCGATCTCGGCGCCAAGGAACGACATCTGCAATGGCTTCAGGTCGTAAAGGCCGCCAAGCAGCAGCGCAGCTTTGATGCCGGAAGGCCGCTCGTCACCGTCGAAAAGCATTGTTGCCAGATGCGCACCGGCGGAATGACCGCTAACGGTCAGCAGGCCGGGATTGCCGCCATGGTGTGCGACATTGTCAAATACCCATCGCTTGGCGCGGCGCACCTGGTCGACGATCCTGGCCATCCGGACGGTAGGCATCAGCGCGTAGTCGACAATGACCGCGATCGCACCTGCGTTCGTAACGGTCTCGGCGACGTAGGAATAGTCGCGCTTGGAGAACATGCGCCAATAGCCCCCGTGGATGAACATGTGCACCGGCAGGCGGTCCCGTTTGCCCTCGGGAAAGAACAGATCCATGGTTTCGGTGGCGTCAGCCCCGTAGGCGACATCGGCGACCATGGGAACGTTCGCCCTGGTCTCCTCGCTTCTGCGAACGATCTCGGCGACGATGTCGTCGAACTCGACCACATGATCGCGAATGCGAAACGGATCTTTGGCGGGATGTCCGCTCACAGGGTCACGGCGATGTACTTCGCCTCCATGAACTCGGCAACGCCATGCTTCTGGCCACCTTCGCGGCCCAGCCCGCTCTGCTTGACACCTCCGAAAGGCGCCGCCGGATCCGACATCAGGCCGCGGTTGAGCGCGATCATGCCGGACTCGATCTTCGATGCCACGCGCATCCCCCAGGCCAGGTCGCGCGTATAGATGTAGGCAGCGAGACCGTATTCGGTGTCATTGGCTTTGGCGATGACATCCGCCTCGCTGTCGAAGCGCATGATCGGCGCCACCGGACCGAATATCTCCTCGTGGAGCATGGCGGCGTCGGCCGGCACGTCCTTGAGCACCGTTGGCGGATAGAAAAAGCCTCTGCCTTCAGATACGCCGCCGCCACACAGGATTTTGGCGCCGCGGGCAACGGCGTCCTGCACAAGCCGGTCGATCTTGTGCACAGCCTTCCTGGTGATCATCGGCCCGCATTCTGTGTCTGAGTCTGTGCCCGGGCCCAGGTTGAGTGCCGCCATGCGTTTGGTCAAGCCTTCCGCGAAAGCATCATGGATGCCGGCCTGGACGTAAAGCCGGTTGGCGGCCGTGCAGGCTTCGCCGGCGTTGCGCATCTTGGCAACCATCGCACCGTCGAGGGCTGCTTCCAGGTCGGCGTCGTCGAAGACGATGAAGGGTGCGTTGCCGCCAAGCTCCATGGAACAGGAAATGACGTGCTTTGCGGCTTCGGCCAGCAGCACGCGCCCGACGCCGGTCGAGCCGGTGAAGGACAGCTTTCGCACGCGCGGATCGGCCAGCATGGCCGCCGTCACCGGTCCGGGGGTCGAGGTCGTCAGGACGTTGACGACGCCGGGCGGCACGCCGGCTTCCTCGTAGAGCGCCGCAAGCGCATAGGCCGTCAGCGGTGTCTCGCTGGCGGGCTTCAGGACCACCGTACAGCCGGCCGCCAGCGCCGGAGCGATTTTACGTGTCGCCATGGCGGCTGGGAAATTCCATGGTGTGATGAGCACGCAAATGCCGATGGGCTGGTAGTCGACAATGATCCGGTTCGCGCCCGAGGGCGCAAGGCCGAACTCGCCGTTGATGCGGACCGCTTCCTCGGCGTTCCAGCGAAAGAACTCCGCCGCATAGGCGACTTCGCCGCGCGCATCGCGCAGCGCCTTGCCGTTCTCCAGCGAGATCAGCGCGGCCAACGTCTCCGCCCGTTCCGTCATCAGTTCGAAGCAGCGTCGCAGGATTTCCGATCGCCTGCGTGGCGGGGTCTCGCGCCAGCCGGCCGCCGCCTTCGCGGCAGCGTCGACGGCGGCGGCGGCATCAGTGAGCGTTGCATCGGGAACCGCAGCGATCACGGCTTCAGTCGAGGGATCGACCACTTCGATCACGCGGCCCTCCGATGAGGGCCGCCAGCGTCCGCCAATGTAGAGACCGTGCGAGACCGTGGCGTAGTCGAACATATCTTGATCCTCGTCGGATATGCCTGCGGCGATGTTCATTTTGGATGAGCTCCTGGTCGATCACATCGTGGTGGCGGACATGTCGCCGTCATAAGCAGCCCTGACCAGCTGTCGCATCGCGGTAAGGTCGAACGGGCGGGGATTGTTCTTGATCAACCGGTCGATGCCCAGCGCCTGCTCGGCCGTCCAGTCGATCTTGTCTTCGGGAAGACCCAGTTCGGCCAATGTCGGTGTGATGCCGATGGCGCCAAACAGCCGGCTCACCTCACGGATGGTGGCGTGCGCCAAGGCATCGGCGTCGCCGCCGCCCTGATGGGAAAGGCCGAGAGCAGTGCCGACTTCCGCAATCTCCGCGGCTGCTGCGGCCAGATTGTAGGTCATCACGTAGGGCAGCATGGTGGCGACCCCCAGGCCATGCGGGGTGTGGGTAAGCGCGCCAACGGGATACTGCACCGCATGGGCGGCGGCCGTTCCCGCCGTACCGAAGGCGCAACCGGCGGCCAGCGCTCCCATCATGACGTCGGCGCGCGCATCCTCGTCCGATCCGTCGCGATATGCCTTTTCCAGACTGCGGCCGAGCAGCCTGATGGCCAGAAGCGCGAAATGATCGGTCAGAGCGCTCTTGCCGATGAACACGTGCTGTTGCGGCAAATGAGGGTCGGCGCCGCGTTTGGCCGCTGTGAAGGCCTCGATTGCGTGCGTCAGCGCGTCGGCGCCGGCGATCGCCGTCAAGGACGGTGGACAGGTCACCGTCAGATCCGGATCGCAAAGCGCCACTGCCGCGATGAGATGCGGACTGGCGATACCCACTTTCAGCGTCCGATCCGGGTCGGAGATCACGGCGACGGGGGTCACCTCGGAGCCTGTTCCAGCCGTCGTCGGCACTGCGATTACCGGAAGGGTAGGGCCGGGTACCTTGAACTCGCCATAGTAGTCCTCGAGCTTGCCGCCATGGCTGAGCAGAAGTGCAGCGCATTTGGCCATGTCGAGGCAGCTGCCGCCCCCGATGCCGATCACCATGTCCGGCTTGAAATCTTTCGCTTGCGCAATGCAGGCGGCGACGCTGTCGCGCGGCACATCCGGCAGCGTTCGGTCGAAGACCAACGTCTCGATCGCCGCGTTGTGCAAGCCAGCGAGAATCTCGGCGAACTGCGACGTCGCCGCGAAGCGCTCATCGGTACAGACGAACGCGCGGCGCCCATATTTGGCGGCGATGGCAGGCAGGACATGGCGCTGGCCTTTGCCGAACAGAATCTCGCTCGGCAGGCGCGCCGCTGCAAACAAGCTCATGCACAAGATCCTGCGAAGACGGGTTGGAAGCCGACAGGCTTGGCTTCGTGCCAGAGGCCGACCTCGGCGCTGCAGGTCATGATCATGCGATATCCTCATAAAATCGTATAGGATATAGGATTGAGTTTCGCGGAGCATCATGTTAGTGGGTGGTTCTGTCAAGAGGCAAACGATGCAGAACACGGACCTGACGGTTGACAATGAAGCCCGTGCGACCGGTCGTATTCAGCGCGCCAACAGTCTGGCTGGCGACGTTTACGAAGCAATCTTCGCGCAGCTCATGTCTTTGAGGATTGCTCCGGGATCGCGCATCACCGTCGACAATCTCGTCAAGGAATTCAACGTCTCGCATACCCCCATTCGTGAAGCGCTTGGCAGGCTGGAGGGGGAAGGGCTGGTTCTGAAAACCCACCTGATCGGCTATCGCGCCGCCCCGCAAATCACCCGCCGGCGCTTCGACGAGCTTTACGAGCTGCGTCTATTGCTTGAACCTGCCGCCGCGGCCAAAGCCACCGCAACAATGGACGGCGAGCGCCTTGCCGCGCTGCAGGAGACGGCCGGCGTCATGGCTCGGCGGGTGGGGAAAGACGAACGCCTGCGCTATTCGAACTTCGCCCGTCAGGATGCGATCTTCCACGACAAGATCGTCGAGTTCGCCCAGAACGAACTCATTCGCGAGACGCTGAATCACCAGCATACCCACTTCCATATCTTCCGCCTGATGTATCACTCCAGGGTGACCGAAGAGGCGCTCGACGAGCACGAGGCTATTCTCGCTGCCTTTGCCGGGGGCGATCCGGACGCCGCCGAAAAAGCCATGCGTGCGCACATCGAAAATTCGCGGGACAGGCTCCTGCCTGCGTTCGAGTAGCCTGGCGATGTCTTGTCCGAGGCACCCTCAAGCGCGGCGCGCCGCTGTTCGCCCAGCCTGCCGCCTACGAATTGTACTCCCCGTTCTGAGCCGATTTCGATACCGGAAGGAGGCGCGCAGTGCACCTCGCCCCTGAAACAAACCGAGAGGAAAGACATGCCAGCCAAAAAAATCCTGATGCTGACCGGTGATTTCACCGAGGAGTATGAAATCTTCGTCTATCAGCAGGCGATGGAAGCGGTGGGACACACCGTTCATGTCGTGTGCCCCGACAAAAGCGCCGGAGACATGATCAAGACGTCGCTGCACGATTTCGAGGGCGATCAGACGTACACCGAAAAGCCCGGCCACAATGCGCTGATCAACAAGACCTTTGCCGACGCCGAGAAGCAGCTGAGCCAGTACGACGCTGTCTATTGCGCCGGCGGTCGTGGCCCCGAATACATCCGCACCGACAAGCGGATACAGGCAATGGTGCGCCATTTCCACGAGGCGAAAAAGCCGATCTTCACGATCTGCCATGGCGTCCAGATTCTGATCGCGGTCGACGGCGTCGTGCGCGGCAAGAAGGTGGCGGCGCTCGCCGCCTGCGAGCCGGAGGTGACGCTTGCCGGCGGCACCTATATCGATCTGTCTCCCACCGACGCCTATGTCGATGGGACCATGGTTTCAGCCAAAGGCTGGACCGCGCTTGCGGCGTTCATCCGTGAATGCCTGAAGGTGCTGGGAACGGAAATCCGCCATTCTTGAATCGTTTGTCCCGGCGCATCCCTGAGGGGATGCGCCGGCTCTCTCAACGGCGCGGGCACTCAGTCATGTCATCAGGTTCAGATCAGGAACCTGCGGCAGGTGTGCTCCAGAACCTTGTGCCATCATCACCTCGGACGCCTTCAAGCGCTGCCGCATCGCGTGCGTGCACCAGCGCGCCATCCTCGTTGACCTTTCCCAGCTTGACGGGTGCCAACCCGAGTTGATTGGCCCATTGGAGAGGTCGACATGAAAGTCGGCGCCCGGGAGCTGTCAGGGTTTCACGAACCGGAACGCGAAGCGATCGGTCTCGCCCTTGATCGCGGGATCGAACACCTTGGTCGAGTGCGGGTCATCCTTATTCACCAGCACGGTGCTTTCCGCGTCCAGTACGAAGCCGGCCGCCTCCACCTCCTCGCCGACGAATGCAGGGTCGATCCGATGCAGCGACCGGGTGTCGCTCGTGCCCGACCCAGCGGCGGCGGCGTGGTCGACGATGACGTAGGACCCACCGGGTTTCAGCCGCTTGTAGACAGCTCGATTGAAGTCGGCCGCCGTCGCACCCTTCTTCTGGACCAGGGCGGTGTGAAGATCGTGGTAAAACAGGTGCAGCCATAGGACATCCGCTGGCGGCGTGACCTCCGGCATCGCGACGAGATCCGCCGAGGCGGCTTCGACGTTCTCTCGGCCCGGCTCCTTCGCGAGCGTCCGCATGAGGCCGACCGGATCGTTCTTGAAGTGGGCGACTTCGGCCGGCACGAAGCTGTAGACCCGCCCCTCTGATCCGACGATGTCGGAGAAGAGGCGCGTCCAGTCTCCGTCGCCAGGGTAGACGTCGATCACGGTGGAGCCCGCCTCGATTCGTGCGAACCGGATTAACTCGGATACCTTGGATTGGTCGTACATCGAAATCTCCTTAGGAGTGGATATTCTTCTCGGTGCTCATAGTGATTTCTCCATTTTGCTCGGATCGGATCGCGCTTGATCCGATCCGAGTTCCGATCGAGTGCGTGGTTTCTTTGCCGGTGGGGACGTCGCGCTCGTCAGTCGAATTTGACCAAGTCCTTGAAGATCAGATGACCCCAGCTGTCTCCGCGCGCCTGGACCAGCAGGCCACCTTCCGACACCCCGCCAAGCTTGATCGGCGCGAAACCGAGATTTTCCGCAAGCTCCCCAGTCTGTGTTGCGGCAGCATCATCGTCGCTTGCCAAGAACACGACCCTCCGGCCACCATGTACGGCCGGATCCTGATCAAGCACCGGGGCGACCAGATGGTTGAAGCCCTTGACCAGTTTTGCGCCAGAGAAGGCCTGCGCGATGAACTTGGAAGAAGGTTGTCCTCCCAGTTCCTCAGGGGGCACGCCATAGGCATTGGTCACATCGATGATCGTCTTCCCCTGCCAGGTGGGGAGCGCCTTAGCAACATTCGGGTGCGCCTCGAAGCGGACAGCCAAAAAGATGATGTCCGCCTTGATGGCTTCCGCCAGTTTTTTGGGGATGATGGTGGGTCCGATCGCGGCCGCATCGGCGGCAAAGCTTTCCGGGTCGCGTGTGGTTGCAACGGAAACTTCGATGCCGTTTCGGGCAAACGCCTTGGCAAGGGCCCGTCCGATATTGCCGAATCCTACGATTGCATAGTTCATAGTAATTCTCCGATCTGGTGCTAATGCCGGGGTCAGACTTGCGCCATGCCTCCGTCGACGGCGAGATCCACGCCGGTGACGAAAGAACTTTCATCGGAGGCGAGGAACGTTACGGCAGCCGCGATTTCCTCTGGTTTGCCCCTGCGACCCATTGGGATCTGTGACGCAAACTGGGCGGCCGCTTGCTCGGCTTGCTCAGGGGTAAGGCCAGTCGTTGTCTCCAAGGCCGGCGTCTCGATTGGTCCCGGACTCATTGCATTGACGCGGATTTTGCGGTCTTTGAATTCCAGTGTCCAAGCGCGCGCGAAGTTGCGTACAGCCGCCTTGCTCGTGGCGTAGGTACTAAACCCTGGAAGCCCCAACACGTTCGACACTGAAGAATTCAGGATGATCGAACCGCCGTCTTTGAACAGGGGAAGGGCCTTCTGCACCGTAAAGAACAGACCCTTCACGTTCACATCGAAGGTCTGATCAAAATGTGCCTCGGTAGCGACGGCGAGCGGTGCGATCGTCCCCGCGCCGGCGTTGGCGAAGAGAATGTCGATATGACCATGTTTCACCTTCACGACGGCATAGAGGCGATCCAGATCTTCCAGGAGCGACACGTCACCCACGACCGTCGTAACGTTTTTCATGATGAAGGCTGCGGCCTCCTTCAACTCCTTCTCTCTTCGCCCGGTAATCACGACGTGCGCTCCTTCTTCTACGAAGCGCTTGGCTGTGGCCAATCCGATCCCGCTGCTTCCGCCCGTGATGACTGCGATCTTGCCTTCGAGTTTTTTCATAATTCTTTGTCTTTCGTTGCGCACGGGCCAGGTACGGACCGCGCTGGGGGTCAGAGTTGAGCCAGGCCGCCGTCGACGGCGACCTCGCTGGCAGTCATGAAGCTGCTGTCCGGCGACGCGAGAAAGGCGGCCACGGCCCCGATCTCCGCCGGATCGGCCATGCGCTGGAGCGGAGTCATCGCGCCGTAGGCCTTCTGGCCTTCCTCGCCCAACGCCTCCTTCGCGAGTTCGGTCGCCGTCGCCCCGGGCGACAACACGTTTACCCGGATGCCGGTGCCCTTCAGGTCCTCCGCCCAGGTCCGCGCCAGGTTGCGCACTGCCGCCTTGCTCGCGCTATAGGCAGTGAACCCCGGAGCGCCCGTGGTGCCGGCGCTCGACCCGGTCAGGATGATCGAACCGCCCTGGCTCATCAGCGGCAGCGCCTTCTGGACCGTGAAGATCGTACCCTTCACATTGGTGTCGAAGGTTTCGTCAATGTGCCTGGCGGTGATCTGGCCGAGCGGAAGCGGGCTTCCCGCCCCGGCATTGGCGAAGACGATGTCGAGGCTTCCGCGCTCGGCCTTCACCGCAGCGTAGAGTCGGTCGAGGTCGGCCTCATCCGAGACCGAGCCCATAACCGCGCGGGCATTAGGCCCAAGGTCAGCCACGGCGGCGTCGAGCGCTTCCTGCCGGCGGCCGAAGATGAAGACGAAGGCGCCCTCCTCGATAAAGCGCTTGGCTGCGGCGCGGCCGATGCCCGTAGCGCCGCCGGTTATCACAGCGGTCTTTCCATTCAGTCTGTTCATGTCATGCATCCTTCGTTTCGCCGTCTCGTGTCTTTGGCTATACGGGAAAGTCCCGCGAGAGCCTCAAGATGGGTTCGCCGAAGTCGGGCGGTGAGTGCGCAATCGCGCACATCGCTGGTGCGAAAACGATCCAATAGATGATTGAACGCCACGATGACCGCACGAACTTACGGCTGATCGTGTTAGTATGGGCTTTTGCAAGCCGCACTGCGCTGCGCAGGAATGCACCATGATCGACTGGGATGACGTCCGCTACTTTCTTGCCGCCGCGCGCGGCGGCTCGGTGCGTGCTGCCGCCGCGCACCTCGGTGTGAACCACTCGACCGTGCTGCGACGCATCGCTCAGCTCGAGGAACGCCTCGGGGCGCAGATGTTCGAAAAGCTGCCTTCCGGCTACCGCCTGACGGCTGCGGGCGAAGAGGTCCTCGATCTCGCGACCCAGATGGAAGCGTCGTCGCACCAGCTGGAGACGCGCGTCTTCGGTCGTGACCAGAGCGCGCGCGGACTTTTGCGGGTGACGCTTCCACCGTTCCTCGCCACACACCTGCTCATGTCGGATCTCGCCGACTTCGCGCGTTTGCATCGCGACATCGAGATGGAAATCTTGTCGTCCGGTGAGCTGGCAAATCTGACCAACCGAGAGGCCGACGTCGCGATCCGCATTGTCGCCGACCGCAAGACCCTGCCGCTCAATCTTCACGGCCTGAAGGGACCGGAGCTGTTCAGCGGCGTCTACATGTCTCGCGATCGACTAGCCGCGTGGCGTGCGGGCACGCTTGATCCCATCCGATGGATAGGCATAGACAATCATGGAATTCCGGACTGGGCGCGCGAGGGAGAAGTTCACGTCACGGGAGTACCGTTCAGGACACCTGACGCCGAGACGCAGATCATCGCGGCGCACCAGGGGATTGGGATAACGAAACTGCCGTGCTTCGTCGGAGATACCGACCCCCTGCTGGTGAGGGTGCCGGGGATCGACGTGCCCATGCATGGGACACTCTGGCTTCTCACGCAAGGCGAGACACGCAAGACGAAGCGGGTGCGGCTCTTCACAGAGTTCGTATCCCGCAGGCTCGCCGCGTACGCTCCGCTTCTCTCGGGGCTGTCCATATCGCGCGACTGACGCCCGGCAGATCCGCCGGCAACGCTTCCCGCAATCCGGGTGGAAGCCGAGCTGCGATCGCTTGAAGCGGCGTGTTCAATCCGCGAATCCAGTGGGAGTAGGGAAACGGCGGCAGTAGCGTAGAGGTACCAGCCTAAGCTCGACCTCTTCCCACACCATGATCAGACAACGATGCCACCGTCTTCAGCGCGCCATCGAGCATGTCGCCTTTCTCGTCTTTCAGCGCAGCTTCGCGCAACCGCCTGATCCAGTCGGCAGCGTCATCGCGGCTCCTGACCAGATCGAGCGCCGACAGCACGCGATCGAATTTGGACTGGGCGCGGAGGTGGGTGTCGCTGTAGCCCTTGATCAGCCGGCGGCAGTTCAAGATTTCGACGGCGAGCGCGTAGTCCTGAGGCGCGTGGCTGAGCGCCAGCGCATACCAGCGCTCCAGATGCGCCGTCTCGACCTTGTGGCGCAACAGGCGCCGCCGCCAGCGGCGCAGGCCGCCAATCAACCAGAGGACCGCAAAGCCGGCAAAGCTGTCGGTGCGGATGCGCCGGCCGCGATTGATGCGCCGGTCGAGAAAGCCGGCAAGTTTCGGCCGGTTCTCGATGTAGCTGCCAAACCCCGCCGGCAAGGTGCCGCAGAACTCCTCGATGCGCGGATGGAAATATTCGGTCACTTGCAGGATGGAGCCGTCCTTGACGCCCACCTCCTTGCGCACCCGCCGGTCACGCGTCGAACGTGTCTTGAGATCGGCGACGCGGATCATGTCGTCGTAGCACAGCGCGTTGGCCAGATGCTTGGCGGCAGCGATGGACAATGCATGGGCATGGCCGGGATCATCAAGCGCAACGGCCTTGTCCAACCGGTCGAGATAGTCGCGGCCATAGGCGATGTCCTGGTAGTCGACGACCTTTCTCAGGCCCCGAAGCGCCATGTCGCGCACCGCCGCGGGCATCAGGTCGATGCGGGCGGCCAGCGCCTGCCAACCCTGCAGCAGGTTCTGCGGACCGCTCACGCGCCCTGCACCCGGAGCGGGGTCGACCGTGGCCGGTTCTGCCGGCTGTGGCGCGGGGGCCGTCGTACCGCGCGCGCGGTCGTAGGCGACGGCGAAGGCAGCGAGGCTGGCTTTCGCGCCCCGGCCGCCGGCGCCGATCGCTTGCTCATAGCTTTCACGCGTGAACGGCAATGCGTCGGAGCCGGCCAGCGCGCCAAGCAGACTGGCCGAGATCATCGAGCCATTGTCGGCGGCGATCTTTTCCATGTCGAAGGCGATGAAGCGTTTCGATGCAGCTTCCGCCGTCGCGCGTACCTTGGAAGACGAGGCCCGGCCGTCACCCGGCTCGATCTTTTCCGACACCGCGGCGATACGGTGCGAGGAGGTGATCAGCGTGGTGCGATCGGGCGTGACGAAGCCCCTGATGATGGCGCGGCCGGCTTCCATCAGCTCGGCGGCGATCAATATGTCGACATCGCCTTGCGAAGGCGACAGGGCAAAGACCGGCAGCCGGCCGGTGTCGCGGGCCATCTCGACGTAATAGATCGTAGCGCCGGTGCGCTGGGCGACGCCGGCGACCGAGGTCGATTGCGCGACATAGGAATTGCGCTCGGCGACATCGGTGATCCAGTCGGCGAGCACGCCTCCGCCCTGGCCGCCGACCGCGAGCAAAGCGAGCTTGATCACCGGCTCGGTATCGGCGGCACCGGATTTCGGACGCAAGGGCGAAGCCTGGTCAAGCATCGGCGAACGTCAACCTGCGGCTCTCGCGGCGGCGCTGCATCAGGCCGATGGTGGCGCGACGTGCAGATTCGAGGAAGCGGTCCCAGCGGCTCGGATTGTGCACGACATCGGCGCGGTAGAAAGAAGGGCACAGAACGGCAGCGTCCGCCACCTCGCCGCAATTGCCGCAGCCGACGCAGCTCTGGTCGATCGATGCCACCGGATCGTCACGCAAGGGATCGTCGAGCGATTTCACCGACAGCGACGGGCAGCCGGACAGCCGCATGCAGGCGTGGTCGCCGGTGCAGATGTCCTCGTCGACGCCGAATTTCGGCTTGACGACACGGGTTCCGCCCTTGATCGCCTTGTCGACCAGCGGCTTTTCGCGGCGCTGGCGGTTGAGCATGCATTCGGACGAGGCGACGATGACCTTTGGTCCCTTTTCCTCCGTCGTCAGCGCCTCGCGCAGCGTGTCCTGCATCTTGCCGACATCGTAGGTGCGGTCGATGTGGCGCAGCCATTTGACGCCCATGCCCTTCACCGCCTCGGTGATCGGATGCTTGGTCGACTTGGTCTTGTTGCCCGCACGCGACGACAGGATGTCCTGCCCACCGGTGGCGGCGGAGTAAAAATTGTCGACGATGACGATGACGCCGTCATTCTTGTTGAACACCGCGTTGCCGATCGAGGAGGTCAGGCCGTTGTGCCAGAAGCCGCCATCGCCGACGAAGGAGATCGACCTCCGTTTGGCGTCGGGCGAATTGAAGGCTGAAGCCGAGGCCGGCCCGAGCCCGTAACCCATGGTGGTGGCGCCAAGCTCGAAGGGCGGCATGATCGAGAACAAATGGCAGCCGATGTCGGAGGCGATGTGGTGCTTGCCGAGTTCCTGCTCGACCAGCTTTGTCGCGGCAAAGATCGGCCGCTCCGGGCAACCGATGCAGAAGCCCGGCGGACGGCCCGGCACGACATTGATCAGGTCGGCGGTGTCGACGCCGTCGCCGACCTTGTTGGGCGCGCGCACCTCGCCCGGCAAGAGATGCGAGGCCTCGGCGCGCAGGAAGGCGCCGATGCCGTCGAGCATGACCTGGCCGGTATATTCGCCGGCCATCGGCAGATACTCCTTGCCGACCAGCCTGGTACCGCGCCCGGCCTTGTGCAGCATGGCGGCAAAGGCTTGCTCGATGTAGTTGGGCTGGCCCTCCTCGACCACGAGCACCGCCTGCTTGCCTTCGCAGAAAGACAGGAACTCATCGTCTATCAGGGGATAGACGGCGTTGAGAACGTAGAGCGGCACATCCGTCTCGCCATAGGTGTCGGCAAGGCCGAGCCGCTGCAAGGCGCGGATGACCGAATTGTACATGCCGCCCTGCATGACGATGCCGACCGAGCCATGGTCCGAACCGAAGAATTCGTTGATCTTATTCTTGGCGATGAACTCCACCGCCGCCGGCCAGCGCTTCTGCACCTTCTCCTTCTCGTGCAGGAAGGAGGCGGGCGGCAACACGATGCGGCCGGTGTCGCGGCGCGGCGCGTCGAGCGCATCGGCCACCGTCATCGGCGGGCGCTTGTTGTCCTTGGCGATGAAATGGCCATGCACATGGCAGCAGCGGATGCGCACCTGCAGCATCACCGGCGTGTTGGATGCCTCGGACAGCTCGAAACCATCCTCCACCGCCTTGACGATCGACGGCAAATTGGGGCGCGGGTCGAGTAGCCAGACCTGGCTCTTCATGGCGAAGGCATGGCTGCGCTCCTGCATGATCGAGGAGCCTTCGCCATAGTCTTCGCCGACGATGATCAGCGCGCCGCCGGTGACGCCGCCGGAGGCGAGGTTGGCCAGTGCGTCGGACGCGACATTGGTGCCGACGGTCGACTTGAAGGTCGCCGCACCGCGAATGGGGTAATGCACCGAGGCCGCCAGCATGGCGGTGGCGGTGGCTTCCGAGGCGCTCGCCTCGAAATGCACCCCGAGTTCGCCCAGAATCTCCTGTGCGTCGGCCAGCACGTCCATCAGATGGCTGATCGGCGCGCCCTGGTATCCGCCGACATAGCCGACGCCGCATTGCAGCAGCGCCTTGGTGATGGCGAGAATGCCTTCGCCCGCAAATTCCTCGCCGGCGCCGAGCCTGAGTTTTTCGACTTCCTTGGCAAAAGAGCGTTCGGCCATTTTTCCAACCTTCCGTTGCCGGCGGTGCGGCCGGCGCCTAACGTCTAGATGTCGTGCTTGCGAATGTTCTTCAGCATCTTCTGCAATGTGGCGATCAGCGCCGCGTATTCGGCGTCGTCGACATCGTCGAACATCGCCTCGAACGCGTCATGCATTGCCGGCCAGGCGCGCGCGAACTCGGCGCGGCCGTCATCGGTCAGGAAGACATGGCGGATGCGGCTGTCTGTGACGCCTTGCTCGCGCCGCACGAAGCCTTGCCCTTCCAGCGTGTCGAGCGTGCGGCTCAAGGTCGACTGCTCGATGACGGTGTAGACCGAGAGGTCGTTGACGGTGACACCGTCGGTGACCGACAGCACGGCGAGCGTGCGGACCTGCGGAATGGTCAGGCCCTGCTTGCGGAAATCGTCGCGCAAGGTGGCGTTGTAGCGCCCCATGATGCGGTTCATCAGATAGGGCGCGAATTGCTGCAGGCCGATCTGGCCAAGCGTCGAAATGCGCTGGCGTTTTTCTGCGACCTTCTGCTCCATCACAGCCTGCCCGCCAGAAGAAAGCCGGAGCCGCCGCCGAGCCCTGCACCCGGATGGGTGGAGGCGCCGATGTGATAGAGGTTTTTGATGCCGGTCTGATGGTTGCGGCTGGTCTTGAACGGCCGCCACAGGAACGACTGGTCGATGGTGGACGACCCGCCATACGGGTCGCCGCCGACCAGATTGATGTTCATCGCTTCGAGATCGGCCGGTGAATAGGCGCGGCGCGCAATCACGCTGCCCTTGAAGCCATCGATGTGGCTGGCGAGAATGGTTTCGACGCGGTCGGCGTAGGCTTCACGCAGCGCCTCGGTCCATTGTCCGTCAGCCGGTGCATGCAGCGTGCCTGCGGCGTCGCCCTTGATGTGCCTGGGCGCCTCGGGCAGTTGCAGCCACAGGATCGCCTTGCCCTCCGGGCAGCGCGACGGATCGAGCGCATGCGGCTGGCCGACGCAGATGGTCGGCACTTCGGGCAGCATGCCGCGCGCCGCCTCGTTGCAGGCTTTCGAGACGCCATCGAGCCCCGGCGTCAGGTGCAACAATGCCACCTGGTCCAGGCCAGCACCGCGCCATGCCGGCGGCTTGTTCAGCGCATAGTGAATCTGGAAATTGCCTTTGCCGTAGCGATATTTCTGTGTCGCTTCGACATCGGCCTTGGGAGCCTCGCTGCCGAGCAACCGGTGGTAAAGCTGCGTCGGCGTGACCGAACAGATGACGCTCTTGTTTGCTGTAATCGTTTCGCCCGAGGCGAGCCGTACGCCGGTCGCGCGGCCACCGCTCTGGACGATCGAGGCGACATCGGCGACGGTACGGATGTCGCCACCACGTTCCCTTATCAGAGCTTCGAAGGCGGTGAGCAGGGTCTTCGCTCCACCCTTGACGATCGGCGCCCCGGCCGCTTCCAGCGCGAAGGCAATGACCTTGGCGATCTGCCCTGAGAAGGCGTCTTCCGGTCCGAGCCCGGCGTGCAGCACCCAGGGCGCCCACAGCGCGCGGATTGTCTCGGACCGATAGGTGCTTTCCAGCCAGCTGCGCGCCGGCACCAGTGCTTCGCCGAGAAAGGCGGCAAGGCCGCGTGGGCTGCGCCGCCAGGCATCGCCGGCCAGCAGTTTCGCCGTCGGATAGGACCACAGGCTGCCGCCGAGCAGGCCGAACAACAGGCCGGCATTGCGCTCGATGCCGCTGACATCGTCCGCATGCCGGTCGCCATCGTCGGCGGCAATCGCATTGATTGCCGCGACATTGGCGGCGCGGTTGGTGGTGAGCACTGCATGACTGCCGTCCGGCCGCAGCACGCCAGTTGGCGTGCCGGTGTGGCAGAATTCCAGCCCGTGCCTGGCGAGATCGCCGCCCAACGCCGCAAAAGCCGGCGAGGTGATGAACAGCACGAAGGTGGTTGCCATCACGTCATGGATAAAGCCGGGAGCGGTGATCTCCTCGGTACGCACGCAGCCGCCGATGCGGTCATTGCGCTCGAGGACGAGCACACGCGCCCCTTTGCCGCCGAGCATCGCCGCGCAGACCAGCGCGTTGATGCCGCTGCCAACGATGATGTGATCCGGCTGGCTCACCTTGGCGTGCTTTCACCTAGCCGTTGGATACAAGCGCCAGCGCGCGGATAGGGCTGCCGGTGCCATGCTCGATCTTGAGCGGTGCGGCGATCAGGATGGCGCCCTTTGGAGGCAACTGGTCGAGGTTGCAGAGGCTGGCGAGGCCATAGCGGTTCGCCTTGTGCATCAGCGTGTGGGCTGGAAATGGCGGCTCCATCCCGCCTGCCTTGCCGGCATCGGTGCCGATCGTCTCTGAGCCCCAGCCCTTGATATCCTTGCTGATCAGGAACTGGATGGCTTCGGCTGTCGGACCTGGCGTATGTGGGCCGGTTTCGTTGGCGTTGAGGAATTCGGCTTCCGAGCCATTGCGCTTATACCAGTCGGTGCGCATCACCACCCACTCCCCGGCGTTGATGGCGCCATGCTTGGCTTCCCACGCCTTGATGTGGTCGACGGTGAGCAGGAAGTCGTGGTCAGCGGCGGCTTCCTTCGAGCAGTCGATGACATTGACCGGACCAATGAAATTCTGCGCCGGAATGGTGTCGGTGGCGCCGTCCGGATAGTCCTTGCCGCTGATCCAATGCTGCGGCGCATCGAAATGCGTGCCCGAATGCTCCCCAAGCTTCAGCCAGTTCCATGCCCACCACGGGCCGTTCTTGTCATAACGGGAGATGTTATGGATCTCGACCTTTGGCGTGTCGACGGCAAGCTCCGGCGGCAGCTTGATAAGAGGCGTGTCGGGTCCGAGTTGCGCAGAGAGGTCGACCACCCTGATGGCGCCTGAAAGCAGCTGGCCGGCGACTTCGCCGAGGAGTTTTTGCGTGTCCATGGTCTGAAGTTCCCTCTTTCTGGTGAAGATCAAGGCTCGTCTCGGCCCTTAATATCCTACTAGACGAAAACATATGCATCTGCAATTATCTTTAAGCATAAAGGAAATGGGAACGGGGCGTGAGCGAGTTCGACGCCATCTTTGTCGGGGCGGGCCACAACAGTCTGGCATGCGCCGCGCATCTGGCGCTGAAAGGCTGGAAAACCGGGATTTTCGAGCGCAGCGCAGCAATCGGCGGTGCCGTCCAGACCCACGAATACACCCTCCCAGGGTTCCGGCACGATTTCGGTGCAATGAATCTGAGCCTGTTTGCCGGCTCCGCCTTCCACCGGAAATATGCAAATGAATTGAAAGCGCAGGGTCTTGAGTTCGCGCCGGTCGCCGACTGTTTCGCCAGCGCCTTTCCGGACGGACGCTGGTTCGGCGTCAGCAATGACTTGGAAAGGACTGCCACGCGGCTGGCCGCGTTCTCCGCCGCCGATGCCGCGACGTGGCGCAAGCTCGTTGCCGCCTTTCCTGCTGAGGCCGAGCATCTGTTCCGGCTGCTGGGATCGCCGATGAGTGCCCGCGCGCTTGCCGGCACCGCCTGGAACCTGTGGCGCAAGAAGGGCATGTCAGGCGCGCTCGATACCGGCCGGCTTTTGCTGTCGTCACCTCGCGCCTGGCTGGAGGAGACCTTCGAGTCGCCTTATGTGCGGGCAACGCTTGCCACCTGGGGCATGCATCTCGATTTCGCACCCGACATCGCCGGCGGCGCCGTGTTCCCCTATCTGGAATCGATCGCCAACCAGAGCTTTGGCATGGTGCTAGGCAAGGGCGGCGCCGACACGATCGTCCGGGCGCTGGCAGGTATGGTCACCTCGGCGGGCGGCACGATCGTCACCGGGGCGGAAGTTGCCGAGATCACCGTTGCCGGCGGCAAGGCATCGGGCGTGCGACTCGCTTCAGGTGAGACACATACGGCCACCAAGGCAGTGATTGCCGGCGTCGCGCCCAGGGCGCTGACCGGCAAGTTGCTGCCCAACGGTTCCGGCGACGCCGGCTTCGACACGGCGATGCAGAAATTCCGGCACGCGCCGGGCACGATGATGATCCATCTGGCGCTCGACGACCTGCCCGATTGGCGCGCCGGCGCGGAGCTTCGGCAGTTCGCTTATGTGCATCTGTCGCCGTCGCTCGACGCGATGTCGCGCACCTATCAGCAGGCGATGGCGGGCATGCTGCCGGACGAACCGGTGCTGGTCGTCGGCCAGCCGACCGCGATCGATCCGTCGCGCGCGCCTCAGGGCAAGCATGTGCTGTGGGTGCAGGTGCGCATGCTGCCTGCCGAAATCCTGGGCGATGCGGCAGGCAGGATCGCGCCCGCGCATTGGGATCAGGTCAAGGATGCCTACGCCGAGCGCGTGCTCGACATCATCGAGATATACGCACCCCGACTGCGCCCGAAAATCCTCGGCCGTGCAGTGTTCTCGCCAATCGACCTCGAGCGTGAGAACCCCAATCTCGGCGGTGGCGACCAGGTCTGCGGCAGCCACCATCTGGCACAGAATTTCCTGTTCCGCCCGGCGCGCGGTTATGCCGGCTGGAACACGCCGGTCGGCAATCTGCATCTCATAGGCGCCGCGACATGGCCCGGCGCCGGCACCGGCGCGGCCTCCGGCTTCATGCTCGCGCAACAGCTTGGCGGGAGGTAGCTCGCAAGATTTCATGAAGGCGACGAGAGGCAAGGCGCTGCTGCCCACGAAGCCCGGATCGATAAACTGATAGTGCCGCGCAAAGACAACAAAACCAACAAGGGGAACGACCATGACAATCAACAGACGAGAATTGCTGGGATACAGTGCCGCGGCACTTGGGGTGGCGGCGATCGGCCTGCCTGAGATCGCCAAGGCGGCAGCGGGCGAGCTGACCATCGCCTATAACGTCAACCTGCCGTCCTGGGATCCGACCACCGGACCCTCGGCCGTCAACCCGACGATCCAGGGCCTCTACCAGTCAGTGTTCGACCAGTTCATTCCGCAAAAGCCGGACCTGTCCTTTGCGCCTGGCCTGCTCACCGAATGGGGCTGGAACGAGGATCGCACCAAGGTGACGATGACGGTGCGCGAAGGCGTGACCTGGCATGACGGCTCGCCCTTCACGCCCGAGGACGTGGTCTGGTCGCTGCAGCGGGCGGGCGACGAAAAGACCGGCAATCCGATCCAGTTCGTCTGGAAGAACGTCAACAATTTCAAGATCGACGGCAACAAGATCACCGGCGACGTCGTGCAGTTCGATCCGGTCTATTTCAAATGGATGTCGTTCCTGACCGGCTACATCCTGCCGAAGGCCTATTACGAGAAGGTTGGCGCGGAAGGTTTCGAGAAGGCGCCGATCGGCACCGGCCCGTACATGGTGGAAAAATTCGAGCGAAATGCTTTCCTCCGACTGAAGGCCAACCCGCACTATTGGGGCGACAAGCCGGCCTTCGAGAATGTGACGATCAAGTTCGTCACCGACGCGGCGAGCCGCGTTGCCGAGATCGAATCCGGTTCCTCGCAGGTGACGCTGGAGGTCCCCTATGAAGAGTATGACCGGCTGATCGCCAAGGACGGGCTTGCCGGCTCGTGCAAGCCCGTTTCCGACATCGGCATGATCTTCTTCAATGACATTGAAGCGATGCTGGACAAGAACGTCCGCCAGGCCGCTGTCATGGCTGTGGACAAGGAGCTTCTGGTCAAACGGCTGCTGCGCGGCTATGGCCAGCCGATCGCTACGCTGGAGACCCCGGAGTACACGGCCTTCGATGCCTCGATCAAGGTCGAGCACAATCCTGAAAAGGCCAAGGAGCTGCTCGCGGCTTCCGGCTATTCGCCGGAAAAACCGGTCAAGTTCACCATCCAGACGACCAAGGGCTTCAAGCCCAAGGATTATGAGATGATCCAGGCAATCGTCGGCATGTGGCGCAAGGTCGGCATCGAGGCGACGATCGAGGTCTACGAGATCGCCAAGCACTATGAGCTGCGCGCCGCCGACAAGCTGGCGCCGGCCGCCTTCTACAATTGGGGCAATGCCATCGGCGATCCGACAACGTCGACTGGTTTTGCCATGTATGGGCCGAGCCCGCATTCGGTGTGGGACAGCCAGGACCTGATCGACATGATCAATCCGCTCTGGGGCGAGAAGGACGAGGCCAAGCGCATCGCCGGCTGGAAGGCTGTCGACAAGTATATCGCCGAGCAGGCCTATGTGCTGCCGCTGATTCAGTATGCGCAACCTATCGTGCATGCCAAGGGCGTCAACGTGGTGCAGCATGTGTCCGGCGCGCTGCTGCCGGCGCTGATGACCCCTGCCTGATATCGGCTTGTGGGCGCCACCCTTCGCTGAGCGGCCCCCTCATCCGGCCCTTCGGGCCACCTTCTCCCCGCTGGGGAGAAGAGACCAGCTCAGCTGTCCGTGACCTCTTCTCCCCTCGGGGAGAAGGTGGCCGCGAAGCGGACGAATGAGGGGGCTCTTCGTTAGAAACGCACTGGGCCAACACCAGAATGCTCCTGCAACGATTCCTGATCCGTCTGCTGACGATGCTGATCACGCTGTTCGGCGTGGCTGTCGTCGTCTTCGTCGTGATCCGCGTCGCGCCTGGTGACCCGATCGCCATGATGCTGCCCCCCGGTGCGACAGATGCCGACATCGACCGGCTGCGTGCACTCTACGGGCTCGACAAGACCATCGTGCAGCAATTCTTCATCTGGCTGTCCGGCGTCGTCAGGGGCGATTTCGGCACCTCGATTTCGCTCAGGCAAGATGTGCTCAGCCTTGTCTTCAATCGTTTGCCGGCAACGCTGGAACTTGCCATCATCGCGCTCGTCATGGCGGTTGGGCTCGGCGGCACGACGGCGATCCTCGGAGCCCGCGAGCGCGGCACGGCGGTCGAAGCCGGCATCGATATCGCCAGCGGCGCCGCCCTTTCCATTCCCGATTTCCTGTGGGGCCTCGTGCTGATCCTTTTGTTTGGCGTGCTGGTGCCGATCTTCGATATCTCCGGCCGCGTGTCGCCGCAGCTCGATCTGCCCTTCGTCACCCAGTTCTATTTCTTCGAGAGCTTGCTTCGGCTGCGCTCCGACCTGACCTGGGATCTGCTGAAACACATGCTGATGCCGGCAGTAGCCTTGGCATTGCCGCTGGCGGCAATCATCGCGCAGTTGCTGAAACAGTCGCTGAAGGAAGTGCTTGACCTCGACTATGTCGTGCTGGCGCGGGTGAAGGGGTTTTCGGAAACGCAGGTTATCCTGCGCGAGGCGCTGAAGAACGCTGCCTTGCCGACACTGACTCTCGTCGGCGTCCAGTTCACCTTCCTTGTCGGCGGCACGGTCATCGTCGAGCGGCTGTTTTCCTACGAAGGGCTCGGCAACATGGCGATCGATGCCGTCATCAACCGCGACCTGCCGCTGATCCAAGGCATCGTGCTGGTGTTCGCGCTGCTGTTCGTGCTGATCAATCTTGCAGTCGACATGATGTATGCGCTGCTCAATCCGAGGCTGCGCCATGGGTGAGGCACGCATGGCCCGGCGCGGATTGGGCCTGAGGCTGTGGCTGGCCGGCGGCTGGCTGCTGCTGGTACTTCTTGCGGCGATGTTCGCGCCGCTGGTGGCGCCGCAGGACCCGCTGGCGCAGGATCTGATGCTGGAGCGGCTGCCGCCCTTCTGGCTCGATGGCGCCGAGCCCGGCTATTGGCTGGGCACCGACAGCCTCGGCCGCGACCTCTTGTCGCGGCTTATCTTCGGCGGCCAAATCGCCTTCATCGTCGCCTTCGCTGCGGCGATTGCCGCCTGCCTTGTCGGCTCGACGCTCGGATTGGTCGCCGGCTATTTCGGCGGCTGGGCCGACCGCATCATTTCACGCATCGTCGATGTCTGGATGGCATTTCCTCCGGTGCTGTTCGCCATCCTGCTGGTCGCGGTGCTCGGCACTGGTCTCAGCTCCGTCATCCTCGCCATCGCCATCATCGACTGGACGCGCTTTTGCCGGGTGATCCGCGCCGAAGCGATGGGCCAGTCGCGCATGGACTATGTCGAGAACGCCCGCATCGCCGGCTATGGCCGCATCGGCATCATGCTGCGCGAGGTGCTGCCCAATGTGGTGCCGTCGATCGTGGCACTGCTGTCGCTGGAGATGGGCATCGCCGTCATCGTCGAGGCCATCCTGTCCTTCGTCAATCTGTCGATCTCGACCGACGATCCGACCTGGGGCGGCATCATCGCCGAGGGCCGGCTGTCGATCCATCAGGCCTGGTGGGTGCTGGTGTTTCCGCTTGTCACGCTGATCCTCACCGTGCTGTCGTTCAGCCAGTTCGGTGAGGCGCTGAAGACACGCTTCGATCCGGTGCTGCGATGAGCGCTTGCCTGGATATTGCCAATCTGAGCGCCGTGCTGCCGAACGGCCAGCGCGTGCTGCGGTCGGTGTCGCTCTCCGTGCAGCCGGGTGAGGTGCGTGCTCTTGTTGGCGAGAGCGGCGCCGGCAAGACGATGATCGGCAAGGCGGTGCTCGGTGTGCTGCCGTCAAGCGTGCGCATCGTCGAAGGCGCCATGCAGCTCGAAGGCGAAGACCTCGGCAGGCTGCAGCCCAAGGCAAGGCGCACGCTGATCGGCGCTCGCACGGCGCTGATCCCGCAAGATCCGTTGACTGCGCTCAACCCGTCGCGCCGCATCGGTCCGCAGATGACTGACCGGCTGGTGCGCATTCTCGGCTGGAACGGTGACAAGGCGGACAAGCGTATCCGGCAATTGTTGGATGAGGTGCAGATCCGCGATCCCGACCGGGTGCTGAAATGCTATCCGCACGAGCTGTCCGGCGGCATGCGCCAGCGTGTGCTGATCGCCGCCGCCTTCGCCGCCGAGCCACGGCTGATCGTGGCCGACGAGCCGACAACCGCGCTCGACGTTACCGTGCAAAAGCAGATCCTGCGACTGATCGCCGAGCTGCAGCGCGAGCATGGCACCGCGATCCTGTTCGTCACCCACGATCTCGGCGTCGTTGCAAAGATCAGCCAGGAAGTGTCTGTGCTCTACGCCGGCAAGGTGGTGGAAGAGGCTGACACAGCCGCTCTCTTCGCCGCGCCTGAGCATCCCTATACGCGGGCATTGATGGCCGCTACGCCGCGCTACACGGATCCCTTTGCCTCGCTGAAGCCGGTGGATGAGACGGTGCTGGCAGGACTCGCTGCGGAGATCGCCGCCTCCGACCAGGCGTGGAGAGGGCCGCATGGTTGAGCCGCTGTTTTCCGTGCGCGGGCTGAAGGTGGCGCTGCCCGACATGACCCGCAAGCCGCTGATCGGGCGCGCGCCGCTGGCCGAGATTTTGAGAGGCTTGGATTTCGATTTGCCGAGAGGTTCGGTGACCGGCATCGTCGGTGAATCCGGGTCCGGAAAATCGACGCTCGGCCGCACGCTTGTCAGACTTCTGGAGCCGAGCGTCGGCAGCATCCATTTCGAGGGCCGCGATATCGCCCATCTGCCGGATGCAGAGCTGCGACCTCTGCGCCGCGACCTGCAGATGATCTTCCAGGACCCGATGTCGTCGCTCAACCCGCGTCGCACCATCGCCGGCATCATTGCCGCGCCGCTCAAGCACAATGGGCTTGGCGACAGGCTTAGGGAACGCGTCGCCGAGGCATTGCATCGCGTCGGCCTGCCGCAAAGCTTAGCTAGTCGCTATCGTCATGAACTGTCGGGCGGGCAGCGCCAGCGCGTCGGAATTGCGCGCGCGTTGGCGCTTTCGCCGAAATTCGTGCTGGCCGACGAGATCGTCTCCGGCCTCGACGTATCGACGCAGGCGCAGATCCTCACCCTTTTGGAGAGACTGGCCGCGGAGATGGGGCTGACGGTCGCCTTCATCAGCCACGACCTGTCGGTCATCCGGCGGCTGTGCCAACAAGTGATCGTGATGCGCGAGGGCGGGATCGTCGAGGCGAGCGCCACCGATGCGCTGTTCGACAATCCCAGGGAGACCTACACGCGCGACCTGCTTGCCGCCATCCCACTGCCTGAGATCGACGCCGACTGGTTGCGGCCAGCAACGAAAGCGCCGGCATAGGACTGTTCACC
Source organism: Mesorhizobium sp. M0626 (assembly GCF_040320665.1). NCBI lineage: Bacteria > Pseudomonadati > Pseudomonadota > Alphaproteobacteria > Hyphomicrobiales > Phyllobacteriaceae > Mesorhizobium > Mesorhizobium sp. M0626. The sequence continues at coordinate 79,417 of NZ_JAMYQD010000007.1, forward strand.
CACCACGCCGAACAGCGGGCTTCGGACGTGCATGAGGGCAAAATCAGCCCGCGAACGGAGGGTAATATGAATTACGCAGCCCGCGGCACGATGCTTGCCGCGATCCTGTTCTGCTCGATGGGAACGGCTTCGGCCGATGCGATCCCCGGCATGCGCGGCCACGACCACACCGGCATCACGGTGCCCGACATGAAGCAGGCAGTCGACTTCTTCACCGAAGTCGTCGGCTGCGAGAAGGCGATGTCGTTTGGTCCGTTCGCCGATGACAAGGGCACCTTCATGCAGGATCTTCTGGGCGTCGATCCGAAGGCTGTCATCGAGCAGGTCACCATGGTGCGTTGCGGTTATGGATCGAACATCGAGCTGTTCAAGTACACTGCGCCTGACCAGAAGGATTTGACTCCGAAGAACAGCGATATCGGCGGCTTCCACATTGCCATGTATGTCGATGATGTCGCCGCGGCGAAAGCCTATCTCAACGGCAAGGGGGTGAAGACGCGGATGGGTCCGCTGCCGGTCAAGGAAGGTCCGGCGGCCGGCCAGACCATCCTCTATTTCCAGGCGCCATGGGGATTGCAACTGGAGGCGATCAGCTATCCCGATGGGATGGCCTATGAGAAGGGTGCCGAGACCGTTCTGTGGAGCCCGAAGAACCCGGACAAGTGATTTCCAGAGCGCGCTTGCGGGGCCAGCCCGCAGGCGCGCCACCCGTGTCCAGCAATCGTTCCAACATGAAACTTTAAGCTTGAAATATGTTATCTCCGGCGCGATACTTGATATGCAGCAAGCGAAGAGGAGATCGCACGGATGAAGGTTGCGGTTCTCGGTGGCGGACCAGCCGGCCTCTACTTTGCCATTTCAATGAAGCTGCGGGACGCCGCCCACGAGATCACGGTGTTCGAGCGCAATCGCGCCGACGATACGTTCGGCTGGGGCGTCGTGCTGTCGGCCGAAACACTCGACAACCTTGCCAAAAACGACCCGGTCAGCGCTGTCTGGATCAAGAAGCATTTCGCCTATTGGGACGACATCGCCGTCATCCATGACGGCGTGCGCACGGTCTCGTCGGGCCACGGTTTCTGCGGCATCGGCCGCAAGCGGCTTCTGGTCCTGCTGCAGCGACGCGCGCGCGAACTTGGCGTGAGGCTGATGTTCGAGAGCGATATCGCCGACCCTCAGCCCTATATGGCGACGCATGATCTGGTCGTCGCCGCCGATGGGCTGAACTCAAGGGCGCGCAACACCTTCGTCGAAGTCTTCAAGCCCGACATCGACACCCGCAAATGCAAATTCGTCTGGCTCGGCACCAACCAGAAATTCGACGACGCCTTCACCTTCATCTTCGAGAAGACCGAGCATGGCTGGGTGTGGGCGCACGCCTATCAATTCGACAGCGAGACAGCGACCTTCATTGTCGAGTGCAGCGAACAGACCTGGGCTGCCTTCGGCTTCGGCGCGATGTCGCAGCAGGAATCGATCGCCGTCTGCGAGCGCATCTTTGAGAAGCATCTCGGCGGCCACGCGCTGATGTCCAATGCCAATCACATCAGAGGTTCGGCCTGGATCAATTTCCCGCGCGTGCTGTGCGAACGCTGGTCGTACAAGAACCTGGCGCTGATGGGCGATGCCGCGGCCTCGGCGCATTTCTCGATCGGCTCGGGCACCAAACTCGCATTGGAAAGTGCGGTCGCGCTGGCCGAGTATGTCAAAACCGAACCGGACCTCGCCGCCGCCTTCCGCAAGTATGAGGATGCGCGCCGCACCGAGGTGCTGAAGCTGCAGTCGGCAGCGCGCAATTCGCTGGAGTGGTTCGAGGAGGTCGAGCGCTATCTCGGCCTCGATCCGGTGCAGTTCAACTATTCGCTGCTGACCCGCTCGCAGCGCATCAGCCACGAGAATTTGCGGCTGCGGGATGCCAAATGGCTTGAAAGCGCCGAGGAATGGTTCCAGCGCCAGGCGGGGGCAGGCGGCAACAGGCAGCGCCGGGCGCCGATGTTCGCGCCGTTCAGGCTGCGCGACATGCAGCTCAACAACCGCATCGTCGTTTCGCCGATGGCGCAGTACAAGGCTGTCGATGGCTGCCCGACCGACTGGCATTTCGCCCACTATGCCGAGCGGGCCAAGGGCGGCGCCGGGCTTGTCTATATCGAGATGACCTGTGTCAGCCCGGAAGGACGCATCACGCCCGGCTGTCCCGGCTTCTATGCGCCCGAACATGAGGTTGCGTGGAAGCGGCTCGTCGATTTCGTCCACACCGAGACCGAGGCGAAAATCTGCGCCCAAGTCGGGCATTCCGGGGCCAAGGGCTCGACCCGTATCGGTTGGGAAGGCACCGACGTGCCGCTCGCCTCGGGCAATTGGCCGGTCATGGCGGCCTCGGCGATTGCATGGTCACCTGAGAATCAGGTGCCGAAAGCCATGGACCGTGCTGACATGGACAAGGTGCGCGACGAGTTCGTGACCGCCACCCAGATGGCCGATCGCTGCGGCTTCGACATGCTGGAGATCCATGCCGCGCACGGCTATCTGCTGTCGTCCTTCATCACGCCGGTCACCAACCGGCGCACGGATGAGTATGGCGGTTCGCTGGAAAATCGCATGCGCTATCCCCTGGAAATCTTCCATGCGGTGCGTGCCGCCTGGCCGGCGCGAAAGCCGATCTCGGTGCGCATTTCGGCCAATGACTGGGTCGGCATCGAGGGTGTGACGCCGGCCGATGCGGTGGAGATCGCGCGGATGCTGCATTTGGAAGGCGTCGACATATGCGACGTCTCGGCGGGCCAAACCTCGATTGCCGCCAAGCCTGTCTATGGCCGCATGTTCCAGACGCCGTTCTCGGACCGCATCCGCAACGAGGTCGGCATGGCGACGATGGCGGTTGGCAACATCTACGAGCCTGACCATGTCAATTCGATCCTGATGGCTGGCCGCGCCGACCTGGTGGCACTGGCACGGCCGCATCTCGCCGATCCCTACTGGACGCTGCATGCGGCAGTGACGCTCGGCGACCGTGGCGTCAAATGGCCGGATCCCTATCTGCCCGGACGCGACCAGATCTACCGGCTGGCCGAGCGCGATGCGGCGGCGGGGCTGAAAGTATGACGACGGCCTCGGCGATTTCAGGCAAACATGCGCTGGTCACCGGCGGCGGTTCCGGCGTCGGTCGGGCCATCGCACTCGCGCTGGCCGAGGCCGGCATCGAGGTGACCATATGCGGACGGCGCGACGCCGAGCTTGCCAAGGTGGCAGGCGAGAACGGCCGCGTTCACGCCATGCCGGCCGATGTTACCAACGAGGCGGCGATGACATCGCTCTACGCGCAGGCGGAAGCCTTGCGCGGCCCGTTCGACATCGTCGTCGCCAATGCCGGCATGGCCGGCAGCACGCCGGCGCACAGGACCTCGCTTGCCGACTGGCAGCGGACGCTCGACGTCAATTTGACCGGCGCCTTCCTGACGGTGAAGCCGGCGCTGGCCGGCATGGCCGCGCGCAAGGCAGGCCGGATCGTCTTCGTCGCCTCGACCGCGGGACTGAAAGGCTACGCCTATGTCGCGCCCTATGTGGCGGCCAAGCACGGCGTGGTCGGGCTGATGCGGGCGCTGGCGGCCGAGACGGCGAAATCCGGCGTCACCGTCAACGCCGTGTGCCCCGGGTTTGTCGAGACCGACATGCTGGAGGCATCCGTCCAGCGCATTGTCGAAAAGACCGGCCGCTCGGCTGGCGAGGCGAGGGCGAGCCTTGCCTCGACCAACCCGCAAGGCCGCTTCATCCAGCCGCAAGAAGTTGCCGCGGCGGTGCTTTGGCTGTGCGGCGATGCGGCGGCGTCGATCACCGGACAAGCAATTTCGATCTCAGGAGGCGAAACATGGTAGCCGGCCCATTGCCCGTACCGTCGGGGCCTGGCAAGGACCGGCTGCGTCTTTGGATCAGGCTGCTGCGTGCCTCGCGCACGATTGAGGCCGAACTGCGCGAGCGCCTGAAGAAAGAATTCGATACGACGCTGCCGCGTTTCGACGTCATGGCCGCCCTCTACCGCGCGCCGGAAGGCATGCTGATGAGCGATCTGTCGCGCTTCCTGCTGGTATCCAACGGCAATGTCACCGGCATTGTCGACCGACTGGTTTCGGAAGGCTTGGTCGCGCGCGCGCGCCGCAATGGCGATCGCCGCACATCCATGGTGCGACTGACCGACGAGGGTTCCAAATCTTTTGCCGCAATGGCCGCGGCGCATGAGGGTTGGATCGGAGAATTGCTGGCCAAGGTCAGCGAGGAGGATGCGCGTCGGCTGACCGGCATGCTGACCTCGTTCCGCAGCAACTGGGAGGGACGCGAATGACTGCGATGGCCGGCCTCAAGCCGAAGCACTTCCTCTGGGAGGTCGAAGGCAGGATCGCCAGGGTGCGGCTCGACCGGCCGGAGCGCAAGAATCCGCTGACCTTCGACAGCTATGCGGAACTGCGCGACACGTTCCGCAACCTCGTCTATGCCGACGACGTCGACGCCGTGGTGTTCCTGTCCAATGGCGGCAATTTCTGCTCGGGCGGCGATGTCCACGACATTATCGGCCCCTTGGTCAAGATGGACATGAAGGAGTTGCTCGCCTTCACCCGCATGACCGGCGATTTCGTCAAGGCGATGCTCAATTGCGGCAAGCCGATTATCGCGGCTATCGACGGTGTCGCGGTCGGCGCCGGCGCCATCATCGCCATGAGCGCCGACATCCGCATCGCCACGCCGGAGGCCAAGACCGCCTTCCTGTTCACCCGCGTCGGGCTTGCCGGCTGCGATATGGGCGCGTGCGCGATCCTGCCGCGCATCATCGGCCAGGGCCGTGCCGCCGAATTGCTCTACACCGGCCGCACGATGACGGCGGCGGAAGGCGAGCGCTGGGGCTTCTACAACAGGCTGGCCGATGCCGCAGTGCTCGAGGCCGACGCGCTCGAGATGGCGGCGCGCATCGTCTCCGGCCCGACCTTCGCGCACGGCATCACCAAGACGCAGCTCAACCAGGAATGGTCGATGGGCCTCGACCAGGCAATCGAAGCGGAAGCGCAGGCGCAGGCGATCTGCATGCAGACGCGTGACTTCGAGCGCGCCTACAAGGCCTTCGTGGCCAAGGAAAAACCGGTGTTCGAGGGGAATTGATGGCAGACAGGAGCTTCCTCAGCTGGCCGTTCTTTGAAGATCGCCACCGCGAACTGGCCGAAAGGCTGGAAGCATGGTGCGTCAGGAACCTGCCCGTCGATCACCATGACGTCGATGCCGCCTGCCGCGAGCTGGTGGCGAAACTTGGCCGCGACGGCTGGCTGAAGCCGACGGCGCTCGATACGGACAATCCGGGACCGCTCGATGTCCGCACCTTGTGCATCACCCGCGAGACGCTGGCGCGCCATGACGGGTTGGCCGACTTTGCCTTCGCCATGCAGGGGCTCGGCACCGGCGCGCTCAGCCTGTTCGGCACGCCCGACCAGCAGCAATGGCTGGCAAAGACCACGGCCGGCAAGGCGATCTCGGCCTTCGCGCTTTCGGAGCCACGCTCCGGGTCGGATGTCGCCAACACCGAAATGACGGCGATCCGCGATGGCGACTTCTATATCCTCAGCGGCGAGAAGACCTGGATTTCCAATGGCGGCATCGCCGATCTCTACGTCGTCTTTGCCCGCACCGGCGAGGCGCCGGGCGCCAAGGGACTTTCCGCCTTTCTCGTACCCGCTGATACCAAGGGGCTTGGCATCGCCGAGCGCCTTGAGGTGATCGCTCCGCATCCGCTGGCGCGGCTTTCCTTCGATCAGGTGCGGGTGCCGGCTTCGGCGCTGATCGGCAAACCGGGAGACGGCTTCCGCATCGCCATGTCGGTGCTTGACGTGTTCCGCTCGACGGTCGGCGCGGCGGCACTCGGCTTTGCCCGCCGGGCGCTGGACGAAAGCATCAGCAGGGTGGCCGAGCGCAAACTCTTCGGCGCTCCGATGGCAGAGCTGCAGATGGTGCAAGGCCATATCGCCGACATGGCGCTGGACATCGATGCCGCAGCGCTGCTGGTCTACCGCGCTGCCTGGACCAAGGACATGGGCGCGGCTCGTGTCACCCGCGAGGCGGCGATGGCCAAGCTGTTCGCCACCGACAAGGCGCAAGAGGTGATCGACAAGGCTGTGCAGCTGCATGGGGGGGACGGCGTCCGCAAGGGCCATATCGTCGAGAGCCTCTATCGCGAGATCCGCGCGCTACGCATCTACGAGGGCGCATCCGATGTGCAGAAGGTGGTGATCGCACGGCAGGTGATGGGTGCGGCCTGACGGCGATGTATTTGATTTGAGATTGATCTTTAAGAATACCGGGGAGGCTTGAAAATGCACGAGATCCTGCAGCCGGAGGGCTGGGCGAAACCGGTCGGCTACGCCAACGGCATTGCCGCGCGCGGCAGGCTCGTCTTCGTGGGCGGACAGGTCGGCTGGAACGGGCAGTGCCAGTTCGAGACCGACGATTTCGCCGGCCAGGTGCGGCAGACGCTGCAAAACATCGTCGCCGTGCTGGCGGAAGCCGGCGCGGAGCCACGGCACATCACCACGATGACCTGGTATTTCACCGACAAGGCCGAATATCTCGGCAATCTCAAGGGTATAGGCGAGGCCTATCGCGAGGTGATCGGCCGGCATTTCCCAGCGATGGCCGCCATGCAGGTGGTGGCGCTGGTGGAAGATCGCGCCAAGATCGAAATTCAGGCAACCGCCGTCATTCCGGATTAACGAATTCGTTATTCCCGGATTGTCAGCAGCGCAGCCCCGCCCGCTTCAGCAGCGGCAATACGTGGTCGCAGAAATAGGGCAGTTCCTGGGTGTAGTTGACGAAGGATAGCGCGATGCCCTGGTAGCCATGCCCGGCTATTGCCGCCATCTCGGCGGCAATCGTTTCCGGCGTTCCAACCAGCGGGTAGGTGCCGGCGCCGCCGGCGAAACGCTGCCGGTAGCGGTCATAGGCATGCGGGTCATGCGACTGCGAGAACTCCTTCTTGCCTGCCATATGAGCATCGACCGCATCGTGGTCGACCAGATCGACGGCATAGCGCGTGTAGTAGGCCTGCGCCTCTTCCATGGTTGGACGGCAGACGACATGCGCCACCGTGTAGACGCCGACGTTGCGGCCAACCTTGTCGGCCCGCTCGCTGATGTCGGCGACATGCTTGCCGGCATCGCTCATTTCCGAAAAGGTCGTGAACAGATAATCGCATCGGGCGGCGGCGAAATCCCGGCCCGGGCCACCGAAAGCAGCGTTCATGGTCACCGGGCGTGGAACCTGCAGGCTCGCCGGCCGGCTCACCGCCTCCTTGAGGCGATAGTATGTGCCTTCATAGTCCAGAGGCTGGTCCGAGGCGTAGAGCTTTTCCAGGATTTCGATCCATTCGGCGGCCTGGTCGTAGCCCTTCTCGACCAAAGGCGTGCCGAACATGCCGAATTCCTTCGGGTTCCAGCCGCAGACGATGTTCAAGCCGGCGCGGCCCTGGCTGATATGGTCGACAGTTGCCAGCGCCTTGGCGGCATAGAGCGGATGCACCAGCGGCACATGCACGGTCATGAACAGGCCGATCTGCTCGGTGGCCACCGCCAGAGCTGCTGCCCAGGTGAAGGTCTCGAACGACCATTCGCGCACCTTGTTGCGGCCGCCAAAGCCACGCCAGCGCGCGATCGGAAGCATAAATTCCAGCCCGGCGCGGTCGGCGATCTGCGCCGCCGTCAGATTGTCCTGCCAGCTTGCCGTCCAGCGTTCCGGCACATCGGTGATGGCCAGACCGCCATCGGCATTGGTCGAAAAGACGCCGAGCTTCAGTTTGTTCGAGCCGTGCAGGGGATGCGTTTTGATCATCATGGGAACTCGTGGCGAGAGACCGACACGCTAGGCCCGCGCAAAAATATTTCAAGCCTGAAATAGCTTCGCCTCGCCGCCGATTGCGGATATCAATTCGGAGGGGAAAAAGGGGGATGGATATGAGCGCGTTCCGTCAGAAGTGCATCGGCAAGACCAATCTCGTCGGCTCCTTCGCCGCTATTCCCCATCCCGTCGCCGTCGAAGTGATGGCGCTCACCGGCCTCGACTTCGTCTGCATCGACTGGGAACATGCCCAGATCGCGCGCGACACGATCGAAACCATGGTGCGCGCGGCCGACGTGCATCGCGTGCCGGCCATGGTGCGTGTTCCCGGTCATGCGCCGGAAGCTATCCAGGCGGCGCTCGACAGCGGCGCACAAGGCGTGCTCGTGCCGCGCGTCTCGACCGCTGCTCAGGCCGAGGCGGCGGTGAAAGCCTCGCGCTATCCGCCGCTGGGCGAGCGCGGCGTCGGGCCTGGCCGCGCGGCCGGCTATGGCTATCGCATTCCCGAATATCTGGCCGCGGCCAACGACAGGGTGGTCGTCGCGGTCCAGGTCGAGACATCGGAGGGGCTGGCCAACATCGAGGCGATCGCGGCCATAGACGGCATCGATGTGGTCTTCGTCGGCCCCGGCGATCTCTCCGTGTCGATCGATGCGATCGGGCCCAAAGGCGTGGACAAGCTCAATGAGGCGATCACAAGGATCATCCGCGCGACCGTCGCGCATGGCAGGACATCGGGTATATTTTGCGCCAGCCCACAGACGATCAGCCAGTGGGCCGCTATCGGCGCGAGCTTCTTCGTGCTGGCCAGCGATACGATGTTTCTTGGCGCCGGCGCTGCGGCCAACTGCACCGCTGCGCGCGCCGAGCTGCGGTAGACGGGCGGGATCGGGCAAAAACTTTTTAAGCTTAAAACTTTTTCCTTGAAAAGCGCAGCACATTGGATAGCATCCAAACTCGATGGCGACTGTCGTGCCGGTGGGGCTTGCCGGGCAGTCCGTCGCGGTGCTCCGGGTGGGAGGGGTTTCAGTCCTTGTCGTTCATACTGCCCCAGTCATCATCCAGCGCGCGTTATGCTTTCGACGGCGTACGTGCCCAGATCCGTGACCTGCACACCGAAAACATTGCCAACCTTGCCGTGCGCGCCCGAGAACTGGGCGACGTGATCGCGCTCTGGTACGGCGAAGGCGACATGGTGACGCCCGCTTTCATCCGCGACGCGGCGAAGGCCGCCTTCGATGAAGGCCAGACGTTCTACGTCCCTAACATGCGTGGGCACCCCCTACTGAACGAGGCGCTGTCGGAATACCAAACGCGCATTCACGGCCGGACGATCCCGATTGCGCGCACCACGGTCACGCCCGGCGGCATGCAGGCGCTGTACCTGGCGCTGGAACTGCTGGTCGATACCGGCAGCAACGTCGTCTATGTCGCGCCGCAATGGCCCAACATCCACAACGCCATCCATCTGATCGGCGGCGAGCCAAGGCCGTTTTCGCTCGACTTCAAGGGCGACTGGCATCTCGATCTCGACCGGCTGTTCGCCACTTGCGATGCGCGCACACGCGCGATCTTCCTGTCGACGCCGTCCAACCCGACCGGCTGGACCGCGTCGCGCGAGGAGATGCAGGCGCTGCTCGACTTCAGCCGGCGCACCGGCATCTGGATCATCTCCGACGAGGTCTATGGCCGGCTCTATTTCGACGGCAATGTTGCTCCTTCCATCCTGCAGATCGCCGAGGATGGCGACCGGGTGCTGTCGGTCAACAGTTTTTCGAAGGCGTGGGCGATGACCGGCTGGCGCATCGGCTGGCTGACGCATCCGTCGGGGGTGGCCGACCAGCTTGGCGCCATGACGCAGTACATCAACAGCGGCACCGCCGCGCCTATCCAGGTAGGCGCTGTCGCCGCCATCCGCCAAGGCGAGCCGCTGGTCGAGGAGATCAGGCAGCGGATCAAAACCGGCCTCGACCTTGCCTATGACAGGCTGGCCCAGATTCCCGGCATCATCCTGCCGACGAAACCGCGCGGAGGCATGTATGCCTTCTTTGCCATGGACGGCGAAAGCGACGCCCGGCAGGCCTGCGCCAGGATACTGGAGACGGCGCGCGTCGGGCTGGCTCCCGGCCACCTCTTTGGAAATTCGGCAGCGGCCTTCCTGCGGATGTGCGTGTGCCGTGAACGCGACCAGATAGCGACCGCGCTCGAGCGCATGGTCGCCGCCATAAATTGACGCCCCGCTGGGAGGTGGGACGGCAACAAACCGTGCGGGAGCAAACCCGCCCGATCACAACCAGAGGGAACACAAAATGAGCTTCACTCGTCGCAACCTGCTTCTTCTCGCCGCCACGATCGGCATCGCTGCCGGCCCGGCCACCGCCTTTGCCGCCGATGTGCTCAATGTCGGCGCCTACCCGACCAATCCGCCCTTCGAATACAAGAACGAGAGCGGCACGTTCGAGGGCTTTGAAGTCGACATCGTCAACGAAGCGGCCAAGCGTGCCGGCATGACCACCGACATTGCCGACCTCGGCTTCCAGGCGCTGTTCGCGGCTGTCAGTTCCAACCGCATCGATGTCGCGATCTCCTCCATCACCATCACGCCGGAGCGACTGAAAACGCTGTCCTTCACCCAGCCCTATTATGACTCCGACATGGGCATTGCGACGAAGACCGATAGCGCTGTTAACACCGAGGCCGACCTCAAGGGCAAGATCGTCGGCGTGCTTTCAGGCTCGACCGGCGAGACCTGGGTCAAGGCGCATCAGGAGGCTGACGGCTACAGCGACGTGAAGGGCTATGACACGCAGCAGAATCTTCTGCTCGACCTCAGCGCGGGCCGCGTGGACGCCGCCGTCAGCGATATTCCGGGCATGGAATACTCCTTCACCAAGATGAAGGACCTGAAGGTCAAGCAGCGCATCAAGACCGGCGAACAGTACGGCCTGATGATGAGCAAGGACCATCCGCTGCTCGGCAAGCTGAACGACGCGCTGACCGCGATGAAGAAGGACGGAACGCTGGCCGCGATCCACAAGAAGTGGTTCGGCAGCGACGCGCCAGCCGATTCCTCGACGGTCAAGGAAATGCCGCTGCCCAAGGCCTGACCGGCAATGCACTTAAATCGTGCCGGCTCCCAGGCCGGCACGATTCATTTCACGCTCCGGCGCCTGCTGCCACACGGATAGCCTCATCGGAGGCAAGGTCGATTGGTTTTAACTTGAGCATCCTTTGCTCTGGGGTTCGGGAACGCTCCCATGTCGCTGATCGACACCTTCTTCAATCCTGACGTGATAATGTCCAGCCTGCCGGCGCTGTTGCGTGGCTTCCTGAACACGCTGCTGCTCGGCATTTTGAGTATCGGCATCGGCATTCCCATCGGCCTGGGGATCAGCCTGTTGCGGCTCTATGCGCCGAAGCCGCTGCGCTGGCTGGCGGTCGGCTACACCGACATCTTCCGCGCCCTGCCGGTGCTGGTGGTGCTGATCCTGATCTATTATGCGCTGCCCTTCCTCGGCATCCGTCTGTCGTCCTGGGCCTCCGCCGTGACGGCGTTCGCCATCATCATGTCGGCCTATTCAGCAGAAGTGTTCCGCTCCGGCATTGAGAGCATTCCGAAAGGCCAATTCGAGGCAGCACAGGCGCTCGGCCTGCCTTTCCTTTTGACCTTGCGCAAGGTGGTGCTGCCGCAGGCGATCCGCGTCGTCATCCCGCCGATGACCAGCAATTGCGTCTCGATGTTCAAGGACACGTCGCTCGCTTCCACCGTTGCGCTGCCTGAACTGTTGAAGGAAGCGACCAACGCGCAGTCGCTCTATGCCAATCCCTCGCCGCTGATCGGCGCCGCTTTGGTCTATCTCATCTTCCTCTGGCCGATGGTCCGCCTCGTCAGCCTGCTCGAAGACCGCTTCAAGACCGAGAAGACGCGCTGACCTCATCAACCGTCCCGCTTCCCAAGCCATTCGCAGGAGATACAGTTGAGCAATTCCCAAGCCGCCGGCGGCTTTCCGGTCGACACCATCCGCGCCATGTTTCCGGCCTTGCAGCGCGCCGGTGATTTCATCTTCATGGACAACGCCGCCGGCGCGCAGATCCCGCAGAGCGTGCTCGACGCGGTGACCAATCACCTGGTCTCGCACAATGTGCAGCGTGGTGGTCGCTATGGGCGCTCGGTCACGGTCGACCAATCGGTTGCGGATGCTCGGACGAGCGTGGCCTTGCTGATCAACGCCTACAGTCCGTCGGAAATCTGCTTCGGCATGAACGCCACCTCGTTCATTCGCCTGGTCAGCCTCGGCATCGGCCAGATGCTGGCCAAGGACACAGAGCGCGACGAGATCGTCATCACCGATATGGACCACGACGCCAACATCGCCACGTGGCTGGCGCTGGAGCCCGCCGGAGCCAAGTTCAAATGGTGGCGCATGCGCGAGGACGGCAACCTGCATGTCGACGACCTCAAGCCGCTGGTTTCCGATCGCACCCGTCTCGTCGCCTGCACGGTGACCGCGCATTCGATCGGCTCGATCGTCGAAGTCGCTTCGGTGGCCGCGATCGCGCATGCGGCCGGCGCCGAAGTGTTCCTTGACTGCGTGCATTACGGACCGCACGGGCTGATCGACGTGCAGGCCTGGGACTGTGATTATCTCGTCTGCTCCGGCTACAAGAATTTCTCGCCGCATATGGGCTTTCTGTGGGGCCGCTTCGAAACGCTGAAGCGGCTGCCGACCTTCCGCGAGGATTTCATCCCCGACGAGCCGCCTTACAAGGTCGAGGCAGGCACCTTCATCTACGAGAACGTCTCGGGCATGGATGCCGCAGTGCAGTACCTGGAACTGATCGGCCGCAATCTGGCGCCCTCCAACAACCGCTCGCGGCGCGACAACATCGTTGCCGGCATGGGCGCCATCCGCGATTACGAAGTGCTCCTGGCGCGTGAGATGCTCGCCGTGCTCAAGGGATGCAATGCCACGATCTACGGCGTCGCCGAGGAAGCCCGCATCAACGAACGCGTGCCGACATTCTGCTTCAACATCGGCAAGCTGTCGCCGCAGCGGATCGTCGAGGAAATGGCTGACATGCAGATCGGCATCCGCGACGGCCATATGTATGCGCCCCGGCTGATGAAGCGTCTCAACCTGTCGATGGACAGCGGCGCCATCCGCGCCTCGCTGGTCCATTACAACACGGTCGACGAGGTCAGGCGTTTCGGCGAGGCACTGCGCGCCGTCATCGCAAGGCTGTCGTAGCTGGTCCTTAAACCTCTCCGGCGCGGAACATCGGCCCGCCCTTGTGGGCCGGGAAGCCATAGCCGTTGATCATCACCAGATCGATGTCGGAGGCACGCGCCGCGATGCCTTCGGCGAGTAATGCCTTGCCCTCGTCGGCCATTGCCGCCAGCAAGCGCGTGACGATCTCATCGGGCGAAAAGCGGCGCGGCACGATGTCCTTGGCCGCCCGAACGGCCTCGATCAGCGCGGCCACTTGCGGGTCGCTCCTGCGCTCGCCGTCGGAATAATCGTACCAGCCGCGCCCGGTCTTGCGGCCGAAGCGGCCGGCCTCGCACAGCCGGTCGGCGATCTCGACATAACGTGCTTGCGGATCGCGCATCGCCGCCTGTCGCTTGCGCCGCGCCCAGGCTATCTCCAGCCCAGCCATGTCGTTGACCGCGAAGATCCCCATCGGGAAGCCCCAGGCCTCCAGCGCGGCATCCACCTCTTCCGGTGCTGCGCCATCCTCCACCATGAACTCCGCCTCGCGGCGGTAGGCCGAATAGAGGCGGTTGCCGATGAAACCCTCGGTAACGCCGCACACGACAGGCAGCTTGCCGAGCTTCCTGACGAACGCGATAGCCGAGGCGAGCACATCGGGCGCCGTCGCCGCGCAATCCACCACTTCGGTGAGCCGCATGACGTTGGCCGGGGAGAAAAAATGCAGGCCGGCGATCCGTTCGGGCCGGGCGGTTGCCGAGGCGATCTCGTCGGGGTTGAGGTAGCTGGTGTTGGTCGCCAGTATGGCGTCGGGGCGGACGATACGATCAAGCTTCCGGAAGAGTTCGGTTTTTACCGCGAGATCGTCGAACACTGCCTCGATGACCAGATCGGCCTGCACCAGCCTGCCGGCGTCACTGGCCGCTTCAAACCGGCTCAGCGCCTCCCTGCGGGCATGATCGGTGAGTCGGCCGGATTGGACCGACTTGTCGAGAAGGCCGGCGATCCGCTCGTATCCTTTTGCCGCGGCGTCGTCGTTCTGCTCGATGCCGATTACGCGATAGCCGGCATTCAAGGCCGAGACCGCGATGCCTGCACCCATCAGGCCGGTTCCGACGATACCGACGGTCTCGACCTTGCGAGGCGTGATACCCTCCAGCCTGTCGACTTTGCTGGCTTGCCTCTCGGCAAAGAAGACGTGGCGCAACGCTGCCGCCTCGCGAGAATCCCGGAGGCGCAGGAAGGTCGCGCGTTCGTGCACAAGACCGTCCTCAAGTCTGGCCGTGGACGCGGCCCGGACCAGTCTCACGGCCTCTGCAGGCGCGATCTGTCCACGGCTGCGGGAAAGCACCTTTCTTGCGGCTGCCGCGTCGGCCTCAGGTTGCGAGCGCGGGACGGAAAGCGCACCCGTGCGCCGCAGCGGTTGGCCAACGAGACGGCGGGCGACATCGAGCGCGCCTTCGGGAAGATCGTCCGCAATGGTATCGATCAGACCGAGAGCGAGAGCTTCGTCGGCATTTGCGGGCCGACCCGTGCCGATCAGGTCAATTGCGGCGACCGTGCCGATGAGGCGGGGCAGGCGTTGGGTTCCGCCGGCCCCGGGCACTAACCCGAGCTTGACCTCGGGCAGGCCGAAGCTGGCCGCCTTGCTGGCCACCCGGTAGTGGCAGGCCAGCGCAATCTCGCAGCCGCCGCCGAGCGCCGCGCCGCCTACTGCCGCGACGATCGGTTTGGCGAAGCTCTCCATCGCTTCGATCACGTCAGGCAGTGTGGGCCCGATAGCGGGCTTGCCGAATTCCTTGATATCGGCGCCACCGATGAAGGTGCGCCCAATGGCGGTCAGCACCACGGCAGACACTTCATCCGACGCCGCACGCCCAAGCGCAGCCATCAGTCCGGCCCTGACATGGAGGGACAGCGCGTTGACCGGCGGATTTTCGATCGTGACGATGAGAACGCCATCGACGATCTTGCCTGTGACACTCTCGGAAAATCGTGCTGTGTTCATGGAGTTTTATTCCGGAACAACGGCAAATCTTCCTCCTCCTTCTGCTCTCCGCCAAATGCCGGTGTCCCGGCTCGGACGGATGAAGCGCCATGGATCTTCAAAATAATTTCAAGCTTAAAATAATTAGAATTCGAAAAACTTCAAGCCTACCGGAGTCGACTGCAAAAGGCGTCGCTACCACGACGGTGATCGGTCAGACTTGACGGTTGCACTGCGGTGCCGGGTCAAGGCGAGTTTGTGGAAACCTTCGGCAGCAGGGCTTTGAAATAGTCGATCGTCTGTTGCAGCCCGGCTTCTAAAGTCACCGTCGGCTCCCAGCCGACAAGCCTTTTGGCAAGGGTGATATCGGGCTGGCGGTGCCGCGGATCGTCTTGCGGAAGATCGCGGTAAATTATATCCGAACCTGATCCGGTCATCTGCGTCGTCAGTTCGGCCAAGCGCCTGATCGTTACTTCCCTTGGATTGCCGATGTTTACTGGACCGGTCACCTCCGGCCCCGTATCCATGAGGCGCAGCATGCCGCTCACCAGGTCGTCGACGTAGCAAAACGACCTTGTCTGTGAGCCGTCGCCGAAAATGGTTATCGGTTCACCACGAAGCGCCTGCACGATGAAATTTGAGACAACCCTGCCGTCTGCCGGGTGCATGCGCGGCCCGAACGTATTGAAAATCCGCGCGACCTTGACCCACAAGCCATGTTGTCGGTGATAGTCGAAGAACAGCGTTTCGGCGCAGCGTTTGCCTTCATCGTAGCATGAGCGCGGCCCGATCGGGTTTACATTGCCCCAGTAACTCTCGGGCTGCGGATGCACAGACGCGTCACCATAGACCTCACTGGTGGAGGCCTGAAAGACTTTGCATTTCAGCCGCTTTGCCAATCCAAGAACATTGATGGCGCCGTGCACGGCGGTCTTGATCGTCTGAACCGGGTCGTACTGGTAGTGAACAGGCGAGGCCGGACACGCCAGGTTGTAAATCTCATCGACTTCGACGTAGAGCGGAAAGGTCACGTCATGGCGCATGAATTCGAAGCGGGGATGCTTGGCCAAATGGTCGATATTGCGCTTTGATCCGGTGAAAAGGTTGTCGACACACAAGATTTCGTCGCCTCGTTCCAACAGGCGGTCAATAAGATGCGAGCCGATAAACCCTGCGCCCCCGGTAACGAGAATGCGTCTGCGGCTGTCATAGAGTCTGGCCAATTTCTGCTCCCAGGCAAATGCTGATCGACCAGATATCGGTCGCCACACGCAGGATACGACGTGTCCGCAGCCAATGCACAAGGACCAAACTGAAATTTCGCAGATCCGCTCGGTGCCGATGCGAATTCCGATCCCGGCATTTGGTTTGATCAGAAGGCACGATTGAGGCCGATAGTGGCCTATGGATTGGCAGCAGAGAATATCAGCCCTGTCGTCAGGGCCGCCGCTGCGTAGATGGCCGGCAGAACCTGACGGTTCACCCCAATCCGCAGCAGAGAGTGGCTCGAAACCCGGTCCTGCTGGATTTTATCCACAACATCGATGGCATCGGCGGATGGCAACATGAAAATGGCAACGACCATTTTTCGTGAGACATTCCTCTTCGCGATAGAGCATCGTTGAATTGGCCAACAGCCTGCCATACAAGCACGTCGGCTCAACAGGTGGCTCGAGGAACCCCACGGATGTCCGAACGCATTGCAGTTATCGGCCTGGGTTATGTCGGCCTGCCGGTAGCCATTGCCTTTGGGAAGGTTTTCCCCGGCACCATAGCTTTTGACATCAGCGAGCGTCGGATCGGGGAATTGCGTGGCGGCGTCGATCGTACGGGGGAAGTTGACGCAACGGCGCTCAAGGAGACCTCGATAGGGCTGACCACCGACCGGGAGATGTTGAAAGGCGCTACTTTCTTCATCGTCGCCGTGCCAACCCCTATCGACGCAAATCGCGCTCCCGATCTAGCTTCTTTGAAACTGGCGTCCGAACTCGTCGGCGAGGCGGTGAGCAAAGGCGCCGTCGTCGTTTTTGAGTCGACAGTCTATCCAGGTGTGACCGAAGATTTCTGTGGGCCGATCATCGAGCAGGTTTCCGGCCTGCGACATCCCCGCGACTTTGCCCTCGGCTATTCGCCCGAACGCGCCAACCCCGGCGATCGGGAACACTCGCTGCAAAAGATCGTCAAAGTCGTCTCCGGCGAGAATAACGAGACGCTGGAGCGCGTCGCGAACGTTTATGGCCGTATCATCGATGCCGGCGTCTACCGCGCCCCGTCGATCAAGGTGGCCGAGGCAGCGAAGGTTATCGAGAACACCCAGCGCGATCTGAACATCGCGCTGATGAACGAACTGGCAATGATCTTCGAGCGGCTCGATATCCGGACGCAGGATGTTCTTGATGCTGCGTCGACGAAATGGAACTTCCTTCCCTTCAAACCGGGGTTCGTCGGCGGCCACTGCATCAGCGTCGATCCATATTATTTGACCGCCAAGGCCGAGGCCGAAGGTTACCATCCGCAGATCATCCTCGCCGGACGTCGCATCAATGACGGCATGGGGGCCTTCGTCGCCCAGCAGGTTGTCAAACGGCTGATTGGTTCTGACACGCCCGTCAAAGGGGCTTCTGTCGGCATTCTCGGGCTGACATTCAAGGAGGACGTGCCGGATTTGCGCAACAGCCGCGTTTTCGACATGGTCAAAGAACTAAGGCAGTTCGGAATTGTCCCCAAAGTCCATGATCCCCTTGCCGATGTCGAAACCGCTCGGCGTGATCACGGCGAAACAATCCTGCCGCTCGATGAGATAAACGATTTGCAGGCGCTTGTTCTGGCGGTGCCTCACAGGCAATATCTCACCAACGAAGGAGCGCGTCTTTTTCAAATGATCAGGCCGGGGGGGACACTGTTCGATGTCAAGTCGGCCATCAAGCCCAATGAAGTTCCCGACAACATAAAATACTGGAGCTTGTAAAGCTCGCCTGAAATTAACGCTAGGATATGCAGTGACATCAAGCAGGCCGATACTGATCACCGGCGCAGCCGGGTTCATAGGGTTTCATCTTTGCCTGAGGCTGCTTGCCGAAGGAGGCCAGGTTATCGGCCTCGACTCCATGAACGAGTATTATGACGTCAGCCTGAAGCAGGCTCGTCTCGAGCGGCTGAAAGCGTTTTCGAATTTTTGTTTCGAGCATGCCGATCTCACGGAGCGGGACCGTATTTCGGAGCTCTTCCTTTCGGCCGCGCCGGAGGTTGTCGTCAATCTCGCGGCGCAAGCCGGCGTACGCTATTCGATCAGCAATCCGCACGCCTATGTGGAAAGCAACCTCAGCGGCTTTGTCAACATCCTGGAAGGATGCCGGCAGGCGTCCGTCGGCCATCTGGTCTATGCATCGTCGAGTTCGATTTATGGCGGCAGCACCCGCATGCCGTTTTCCGTGCACGATCCGGCGGACCATCCGCTCAGCCTTTACGCCGCAAGCAAGAAGGCGAACGAGCTGATGGCGCACACATACAGCCATCTGTTTGGACTGCCGACCACCGGGCTGCGTTTTTTCACCGTCTATGGTCCGTGGGGGCGGCCGGACATGGCGCTGTTCATCTTCGCCAAGGCTATCCTCGCCGGCGAGCCGATCGAGGTCTTCAACTATGGCAACATGCAGCGGGATTTCACCTATATCGACGACATTGTCGAAGGTATTATCCGCGTCATGCAGCAACCCGCGACACCCAATCCTGAGTGGAAAAGTGTCGCGCCAGACCCAGCGACCAGCAACGCCCCGTTCAGGATTCACAACATCGGCGGCAATTCGCCCGTTCAACTGAACCGATTGATCGAGGTGCTCGAAGACGCGCTGGGACGCAAGGCAAACCGCAACCTCAGGCCACTTCAGCCAGGCGACGTTCCGGCAACTTTCGCCAATGTCAGCTCGCTCGAGGAGGCGACCGGCTTCAAGCCCAAAATCCCGATCGAAATAGGGGTTCCGCGCTTTGTCGAATGGTACCGGGAGTTCTACCGAGCATGATCGGACGCTTCGCCACCTGGAGGCGGCTGGCTCCTGACCAGCCATGGCTGGCGCATGCCGCTCGGAAAACTCAATAAGCCGCAGCCGAACTGGGTGTTGCCTGAAGGCGGTCAATATCTTTCCGGGGCGGCGCACCGAACAGGCGACGATATTCTCGGCTGAACTGCGAAGGGCTGTCATAGCCCACCGCGAACCCGGCCGTGCCTGCGTTTGCGCCGCCGGCAAGCATAATCCTTCGCGCCTCCTGCAGGCGCAGCTGCTTCTGGTATTCGAGCGGGGTCATGCGCGTAATCGCCTTGAAATGGGCATGAAGGGACGACGCGCTCATGCCTGATGCCGCCGCAATCTCTTCGATGCGCAGTTGTGCCTGGAAATGATTGCGGATCGTGGCGATGGCGCGGCTGACCTGGTTCAGGTGGCTGTCCACCGACGCCATCTGGCGAAGCGTGTCACCGTGCGGTCCGGTGAGGAGCCGGTAAAGGATTTCGCGTTCGATCAGCGGCGCCAGCACGGTGACGCTCTCGGGGCGATCGAGCAGCCTGACAAGCCGACAGGCGGCATCAATCAGGTCGGGGTCACTTGGATAGGCAGCTAACACCGGCAGATCCCTGCTGGGGGATGCACGTCCTTCTTTCACAAGCAGTTCGGCCAGCGCGGTGGAATCAAAATCTATCTTGCAACAGAGGTAGGGCGCCGCCGGGCTCGCCTCCAACACATGCCCGACCAGCGGCAGGTCGACCGAGACGAGCAGGTAGCTCGATGCGTCATAGACCACGCTCTGGTCGGCCAGCGAGACGCGCTTCGATCCTTGGGCGATTATGCAAAGCGACGCCTCGTAGACCGCAGGCACGGGTGCACTGGGCTGGTTGGCGCGAATGAGCGACAGCCGCGGCACCGCAGTGCCGGCCATGCCAGATTTCGGCGCAAAGCGGGTGATCAGCTCGGCGAGTTCATTGATTTTCTCCATGCCGCATAAATCTTCATGGCGCGAAATGTTGCAAGGCATTTCGAGTTCATTTGGAGGATCGTGCAAACTCTTTGGACGATCACGCTACCGGCCTTTGCCGGTTCGCGCCATCTATCTCCCCGTCACCGCAGCGAAAAAGGAACGATCATGACGGGACTTAAAGACAAGGTTGTACTCATCACCGGCGCCTCCAGCGGCATCGGCGAAGCGACGGTTCGGGAACTTGCCGGTGCCGGCGCCAGACTGTTCATCGGGGCCCGCCGCACCGAGCGGCTCAAGGCGCTGGCCGCAGAAATAGGCAAAGGCGTCGCGTGGCGCGAACTCGACGTGACTGACGCGGCGAATTTCGACGCCTTTGCCGATGCCGCTCATGCCGAATTCGGGCAGATCGATGTGCTGGTCAACAATGCCGGCGTCATGCCGCTGTCGCCGCTTGCCGCGCTGAAGCGCGATGAGTGGTCTCGCATGATCAATGTCAACATCGGCGGCGTGCTGAACGGGATCGCCGCGGTGCTGCCGCGCTTCGTCGCCCAGAAGAATGGGCATATCGTCAATGTCGCCTCGGTCGGCGCGCATATCGTGCTGCCCACCGCGGCGGTCTATTGCGGCACGAAATATGCCGTCTGGGCAATCACGGAGGGGCTGCGGCAGGAGCATGACGACATCCGCGCCACGATCATCTCCCCCGGAGTGACCGCAACCGAACTGGGCGACGATATCAGCGATCCTCAGGTCGCCACGGCTCTGAAAGAATGGCGGCAGAAGTCGCTCACACCGGACGCCATTGCACGGGCGATCCGTTTTGCGCTTGATCAACCCGATGGCGTCGACGTCAACGAAGTGATCGTGCGGCAAACCGCTGCCAATATGTAGAACTTGCTGCCGGATGCCGGCTTTCGGCGAGCTACGGCGCTCTCCAAGATCCGGCAAACGGCCCACCCCTTAATGCACCACCGCCCTCAGCCTCTGGCGCAACTCCCGCGGGCCACATCGTACCGGCTCTCGAACGCGCGCGAAAAATGCGCACTCGAATTGAACCCGCAGGCAAAGGCGATTTCCGAGATCGTGGGCGACGCGCGGGCGGGCGACAACAATTCTTCCTTGCTGCGCTCCAGCCGCCTGTCCCAGACGAAGCGTTCCGGTCTCGCGGCAAGGCCGGTGCGCCGCTGGGAACTTAACCCGCTAATCATCTCCCCTGCGACGGTAGAGATGTCAGGCTTCGCCGGCCAGGCGCGCTGAAATCAGCCGCGCCGCCTGGATCACCGCTTCGCCCTGGCTGGCTGCCATGCTGTCATCGGCGCGTGACACAGGCGAGGCCACCGCGAGCGCACCGAGAGGACGCCCATCGGAGCCGAGGATTGCCGCGGCTATGCTGTGCACGCCTTCTTCATAGCCTTGGGAGCTCGAGGAATAGCCGCGCTTGGCGGCAAGCCGGATCGCCTTCATCAGCCTTTCGGGCTGCGTCACCGTGTGTGGCGTGAAGGTCGGCAACGGCTTGTCGACATAGGCCTCGGCCGCTTCCCGAGGCGAAGCGGCGAGAAAGGCGATGCCGGAGGCGGTGCCGTGCAAGGGCAGCACCTGGCCGACATCGACATTGACCCGGTTGGCCTTTGCCGAGAGTTCGACGTGGACGGTCAGCAGTGCGCCGGCGCTGAATTCCGACAGATGCACCGTTTCGCCTGTTTCCAGCGCCAGCTCGCGAACCACAGGTGCTGCCACGCGCACGAAGGGAAAATGCGCGTCGCGAAAGCGGGCCAGCCGCGACAGGCCGGCGCCGAGCCGGTAGCGGCGGCTTGCCGGCTCCTGTTCGATCAAGCGGTGGTCGGCCAGCGCCATCAGCAGGCGCCGCGCCGTCGCCTTGTCGAGGCCGGTTTTGCGGGCGAGCTCGGACAGGCCGATCTCCGGTTCGCCGAGCGTGAACTGCTCCAACAGCGATATCGCTTTGCCGACTGTGCTCATCGTGCATCCTCAAGATACTTCGCATGGGACGGAAGCCAATCCACCTTGCAGTCCGCTCATAGCACATAAAATGGTGGTTCAAATAACGAACCGTTTGGAAGTGACAAAAAACACCAGCAAGTTTCGCGGCGACATCAATCGATGCGCCGCGCCGTGCGCGGGGTGATGCTGCGCGGCACACCTATCAACAGGTGGATCAACTCGGCGGCGCCGTGCCTGGCCGGCGTGTCGGCTCAAACGCCTGATCTTGGCCGGCGCTGAAGCTTCAACTCTGCCCCAGCTGCGCGCGGCGCCAGGCGGCGGGCGCCTGGCCAACCCGCTCCCGGAAGAAGCGTGAGAAATAGGCCGGATCTTCGAAGCCGATTTCGTAGGCGATGTCCTCGACGGTGCGCACGGTGAACAGCAGCAAGCGCTTGGCCTCCAGCAACCGTCGCTCGCCGATGAGTCGCTTGACGCCGCTGCCAAGCACCGTATGGGCGGCCTTGTCGAGAAGATGCGGTGTCGTGGCCAGCGCCTCGACGTAGCGGTCGACGGGCCAGTTGTCGCGGAAATGCGCATCGACCAGACGGCGCAAGCCGCGCGCCAATGCAGCATCGGAAGAGCCAGTCGCTTCCATTACCTCGGGACCAAGACGCGCGACGTGGGAGAGCGCGACGGCAATCAGCGCCGGCAGGGTCTTGTCACTCCCGGCCTGCGCCTCGGCATATTCCGTGGCGATCATCTCCAGCACCGCCGCAAGCCTTTTCCACGCGACGTGCTGAGGAAGGCTATCGGCAAAGACCGGCCGATCCAATGGCAGCAGGCTGTGAGCGGCTATTGCCGCAAGCGCATCATCGGCGACCGAAACGACGATGGCGTCGGTGCCGGGCCCGATCGAGAAGCCATGCACGATGGTGCTCGGCACGAAGCTGACGGCCGGCGCCGAAAAGTGCCAGGATTGATCCTCGATGCGATAAGCGCCGGAGCCGCTTGTCCAGTAGGTGATCTGGCCCATTTGCGGATGCTTGTGCGCGGCAACCTGGCCGAGATGAATGTTGCTGCGCGCAAGCACCGTCTCGACATGCAGGAAGCCGACATCGAGCGGCCGCACCGGCTCGCCATAGACAAAGAAATCAGGAATGGAATTGAGGCTCATGGCGCCGGAAAAAGTCCAATCGGTTTTGCCGTTACGTCCTAACCGATCCTTGCCAGGAGAGCTAGAGTTGATGCCATAAGTGGAGGAACATCATGCGATCGGAAGACTTTCGTGCCGACAATGGGCGCCCGTTCACCGGGGCCGAGTATCTGGAGAGCTTGCGCGACGGCCGCGAGGTCTACATCAACGGCGAGCGCATTGCCGATGTCACCACCCATCCGGCGATGCGCAATTCGGCGCGGTCGCTGGCGCGCCTCTATGATGCGCTGCACGATCCCAAGCGGCAGGGCACGCTGACCTCGCCTACCGATACCGGTTCGGGCGGCTACACCCACAAATATTTCCGCGTCGCCAAATCCTCCGGCGAACTCGCGGCCCAGCAGACCGCGATCGCCGAGTGGTCACGCATGTCCTATGGCTGGATGGGCCGCACGCCCGATTACAAGGCGGCACTGATGAACACGCTCGGCGCCAATGCCGACTGGTACGGCCCGTTCAAGGACAATGCGCTCGCCTGGCACAAGCGTGCGCAGGAAGCCGTGCTGTTCATGAACCACGCCATCGTCAACCCGCCGATCGACCGCCACAAGCCGGCCGAACAGGTGAAGGATGTCTTCGTCCACATCACCAAGGAGACCGACGCCGGCATCTATGTCTCCGGCGCCAAGGTGGTGGCGACGTCCTCGGCGCTGACCCACTACAATTTCCTGGCGCAGAGTTCGGCGACGGTCACCGAAGATCCGTCGCTGTCGGTCATGTTCATCGTGCCGATGAATGCGCCGGGGGTAAAGATGTTCTGCCGCGTCTCCTATGAGCAGACGGCCAACACGGCGGCGGCTCCGTTCGACTATCCGTTGTCGTCGCGCTTCGACGAGAACGATGCCATCCTGGTGCTCGACAATGTCTTCATCCCCTGGGAGGACGTGCTGGTGCTGCGCGAGGCGCAGAAAATCCTGTCCTTCCATCCGGCTTCGGGCTTCATGCATGGCTATTGCTTCCAGGGCTGCACACGCTTTGCCGTCAAGCTCGACTTCCTCGCCGGCCTGCTGGCAAAGGCGCTGCGCGCCACCGGCGGCGATGCCTTCCGCGGCAACCAGGCGGCGCTGGGCGAGGTGATCGCGCTCAGGCACATGTTCTGGAGTTTCTCCAACGCCATGGCCTACAATCCGATCCCCTGGGCGAATGGCGCTGTCCTGCCCAACCTGGAAGCAGCCCTTGCCTACCGGACTTTCATGTCGGAAGCCTATCCGCGCGTCATCGACACGGTGCGCCGGGTGATCGCTTCTGGGTTGATCTACCTGCCGTCATCAGTGCGCGACTTCAACAATCCCGAGATCGACAAATACCTCGCGCAATATGTGCGCGGTTCCAACGACATGGGCCATGTCGAGCGCATCAAGATCATGAAACTGTTGTGGGACGCGACCGGCACCGAGTTCGGCGGCCGCCACGCGCTCTACGAACTCAACTATGCCGGTGCGCCGGAAGAGGTGCGGCTGCAGGTGCTGAAGGGCGCCGAACGCGGCGGCCGGCTGAAGGCCATGGAAGAACTGGTCGACACCTGCATGGCCGACTATGACGAGAACGGCTGGACGGGAGATACCTGGCTCAATCCGCTCGCTTCTACGGCCGGGTGATGTCAGATGGCCACGCAGATTTCGAAGGCCGATTTCCGCGACGCCATGGCAAGGGTCTGCGCGCCGGTCAACATCGTCACGACAGATGGTCCGGCCGGGCGCGGCGGCTTCACCGCCACCGCCATGTGCAGTGTGTCGGACGAACCGCCGACACTGCTGGTGTGCATGAACGGCCGCTCGACGCAGGCCGCCATGTTCCTCGCCAACCGGCGCTTCTGCGTCAACGTGCTGACGCATGACCATATGCACCTAGCCGGCAAGTTCGCCGACGCGACCAGGGACATGGAGGCACGCTATTCGGCGGCGCGCTGGCAAACGCTGGCCTCAGGCACGCCGGCGCTGTCCGATGCGATCGTCAATTTCGATTGCGAGATCGAGGATGTGCACATCGTCGGCACGCATAATGTCATGATCGGCCGCGTTATCGATGTCAGGCACGGCAGCGGCGGCTCGGCCTTGCTCTATGTCGACCGCAATTACACGCAGCCGACGCGGCTTGGCAGCTTTGGCGGCTGAGCCGCAGCAATCAGCTCTCGCCGGCGATCAGGCTCTCCAGCAGATCGAGCAATTGCTCGAGCCTCTCATGTCCGAAGCGCTGTTCGATGTCGCGGTAGATGACGAGGCGTTCCGGCGACAAGGCATCGATAAGGGCGGAGCCCGCCGGGGCGATCGTCAGAACGACACGGCGGCCATCGCCTTCCGCCTTGTTGCGGGTGATGAATTTTCGGCCCTCGAGCGTCTTGATGATGCGTGTCAGGCTGGGCGGCAGCACCGAAGCGCGATCGGCAAGTTCAGTCGCCTCGACAGGGCCGGCCTCGCTCAGAACGCGCAGCACACGCCATTGCTGTTCGGTCACGTCATGCGCCGCCAGCATAGGGCGAAACCGCGCCATCACCACTTCGCGGGCATGGAGCAGCGCCATCGGCAGAGAACGACGGGTGTTTTCAGGCAGCAAGAAGCAGCGTCCCCAATGATGCGGGCGGTCGGCGGGACCGCACGCAAAAACCTGACCTTTCCATCCCGTATCGTCGCCTCAACTTGGATGCAAGGCTTGACTTCAGTGATGCTGCATGTATTTAACGCGTTAACTACAACAGTGGAACAATCCGGGGAACGAGACGCGGTGCCTCACTTTTCCATCGAGTATTCGGCCAACCTCGATGCCAAGGTCGACATGAGCGAATTGTGCGCGCTGGTGTTGCGCACCGTGCTCGGCACCGGGCTGTTTGAAACCGGCGCGGTGCGGGTGCGGGCCTTCCGTGCGGAAGCCTATGCCATCGCCGACAGCCTGCCGGAAAACGCTTTCCTCGACATGTCGTTTCGCATTGGAACCGGGCGCAGCGCCCAGGACAAGAAACGAACCGGGGAGGCGGTCTTCGCCGCGGTGAGCGAATACCTTGGCCCCCTGTTCGAGACCCCGCATTTCGCTCTTTCCCTGGAGATCAGGGAGATCGACCCGGTACTGAGCTGGAAGAAAAACGCAATCCATCCGCGACTGCGCGGCAAGTGACGGAAGCTGATATGTCCGACCTCGAAGGCAATCTGAAAAAGGCCGAGGCCTATCTGGCCCGTTTCAAGCGCGACGGCGTGCTGAACCAGATCGGCGGCGAAGCGGTGCCGGCGGTGGATGGCTCGACCTTCGAGGCCATGTCGCCGGTCGATCTCAAGCCGCTGGCCAAGGTCGCGCGTGGCAGTGCCGCCGATATCGACCGCGCCGCCAAGGCGGCAAAGGCGGCGTTCCCGGCCTGGGCCGCCATGCCGGGCGACGGGCGCAAGAAGCTGCTGCACAAGATAGCCGATGCGATCGAAGCGCGCGCCGAGGAGATCGCCTTCGTCGAGTGCATGGACACCGGCCAGGCGCTGAAATTCATGGCCAAGGCCGCGCTGCGCGGCGCCGAGAATTTCCGCTTCTTCGCCGACCGCGCGCCGGAAGCGCGCGACGGCGAGACGCTGCGCACGACAGGCCAGGTCAACATCACCACGCGCGTGCCGATCGGCCCGGTCGGCATCATCACGCCGTGGAACACGCCGTTCATGCTGTCGACATGGAAGATCGCGCCGGCGCTGGCGGCAGGCTGCACCGTCGTCCACAAGCCGGCCGAATTTTCGCCGCTGACCGCTCGCCTGCTGGTCGAGATCGCCGAGGAGGCCGGCCTGCCGAAAGGCGTGTGGAACCTGGTCAACGGCCTCGGCGAGCACGCCGGCAAGGCGCTGACCGAGCACCCTGACATCAAGGCGATCGGTTTTGTCGGTGAGAGCCGCACCGGCTCGATGATCATGAAACAGGGCGCCGATACGCTGAAGCGCGTGCATTTCGAACTGGGCGGGAAGAACCCGGTGATCGTCTTCGCCGACGCCGATCTCGAACGTGCGGCGGATGCGGCCGTGTTCATGATCTACTCGCTCAACGGCGAACGCTGCACCTCATCGTCGCGGCTGCTGGTCGAAGCCTCGGTCTACGACACATTCACGGATCTGGTCGCGGAGAAGGCAAAGCGCATCAAGGTTGGCCATCCGCTCGATCCCAAAACGGTGGTCGGTCCGCTGATCCATCCGGTGCACGAGGAAAAGGTGCTGTCCTATATCGAGATCGGCAAATCGGAAGGCGCGGTGGTAGCCGCCGGCGGCGGCAAGTTCGCCGGTCCGGGCGGTGGCTGCTATGTCAGCCCGACGCTGTTTACCGGCGCCACCAACAGGATGCGCATTGCCCAGGAAGAGATTTTCGGGCCGGTGCTGACTGCCATTTCCTTCAAGGACGAGGCCGAAGCGCTGGCGCTGGCCAACGACACCCAATACGGCCTGACCGGCTATCTCTGGACGTCGGATGTTACCCGCGCCTTCCGCTTCACCGATGCGCTGGACGCCGGCATGATCTGGGTCAATTCGGAGAATGTGCGGCATTTGCCGACGCCGTTTGGCGGCGTCAAGAATTCCGGCATCGGCCGCGACGGCGGCGACCATTCCTTCGATTTCTACATGGAGACGAAGAACATCGCCTTCGCCACTTCAGCGCACGCGATCCAGAAACTCGGCGGCTGACCGGAGGACATCGGATGCCACTGCCCAAACCAAACCTCTATCCCGCCTTCAACATCGTGCGCCTCAGCCATGTCGAACTGGCGGTCACCGACCTTGCGAAATCCCGCGCCTTCTATGTCGACACGCTCGGCCTGCAGGTTACCGACGAGACATCGGAAGCCATCTATCTAAGGGCGTTGGAAGAGCGCGGACACCACTGCATCGTGCTGAAGAAGGCCGGCAGCGCCGAAGCCC
Source organism: Mesorhizobium sp. M0626 (assembly GCF_040320665.1). Classification (NCBI taxonomy): domain Bacteria; kingdom Pseudomonadati; phylum Pseudomonadota; class Alphaproteobacteria; order Hyphomicrobiales; family Phyllobacteriaceae; genus Mesorhizobium; species Mesorhizobium sp. M0626. Next base: position 107,467 of record NZ_JAMYQD010000007.1, read on the forward strand.
GCGATCTCGGCTTCAGGGTTTTTTCGGATGAGGATCTCGACAAGGCCGAGCATTTCTTCAAGGCAAAAGGCCTGCCGGTCGAGTGGGTCGAGCGACAGTACCAGTCGCGCACCTTCCGCACCCGCGACCCGCACGGCATTCCGCTCGAGTTCTTTGCCCAAATGGAAAGGCTGCCGCCGATTCATCAGAAATATGCGCTCTACAAGGGCGTGAAGCCGCTGCGCATCGACCACTTCAACTGCTTCTCGCCCAATGTCGACGAGTCCGTCGCCTTCTACAACGAGCTTGGCTTCCGCGTCACCGAATACACCGAGGATGCGAGTAGCGGAAAGCTGTGGGCGGCCTGGACGCACCGCAAGGGCGGCGTCCACGACATCGCCTTCACCAACGGTGTGGGTCCGCGCCTGCATCACGTCGCCTTTTGGGTGCCGACACCGCTCAACATCATCGACCTGCTCGACCTGATGGCGACGACGGGTTACCTCGCAAATATCGAGCGCGGCCCAGGCCGGCATGGCATTTCCAACGCCTTCTTCCTTTATGTCCGCGACCCGGACAATCACCGCATCGAGATCTATTGCTCGGACTACCAGACGGTCGATCCGGATCTGGAGCCGATCAAATGGGACCTCAAGGACCCGCAGCGCCAGACGCTATGGGGCGCGCCGGCGCCGAAAAGCTGGTTCGAGGAGGGCAGCACCTTTGCCGGCGCGGCCGCACGCCAACCGGATTTGACGGCGTCGCCGATCATCGCACCGTGACCACAGACGCGAACCTGACGGAGACCGGGATGACTGCACATGGGCGGCTCGCCACCTTCACCGTCGGCGGCAAGACGCGCTATGGCGCGGTCACAGATAAGGGCGTCGTCGACCTGTCGGCGCGGCACAGCCAGTGGCCGACGCTGCGCGAAGTGATCGAGGCCGGCGTGCTACGGCGGCTGGCGGAAGAGGCCGAAGCCTACGCCGTCGATTTTCCAGTCGGCGCCATCGCTTATGAAATCCCTCTGCCGTCGCCGGAAAAGATCATCTGCGTCGGCGTCAACTACCCGGACCGCAACGAAGAGTACAAGGACGGCCAGGCCGCGCCTTCCAACCCGTCGCTGTTCATCCGCTTCCCCCGCTCCTTCGTCGGCCACGACGCGCCGCTGGTGCGGCCGCCGGAATCGCCGCAGCTGGACTATGAGGGCGAGATCGTCATCGTCATCGGCAAGGGTGGACGACGCATCGCCGAGAGGGATGCGCTTGACCATATCGCGGCACTATCCCTGTGCAACGAAGGCACCATTCGCGATTGGGTACGGCACGCCAAGTTCAACGTCACGCAGGGCAAGAATTTCGACCGCACCGGCTCGCTCGGTCCGTGGCTGGTGCCGTTCACCGACGAGGCGCAGATTGCCGACATCGCGCTGACCACCCGCGTCAATGGCGAATTGCGCCAGCAGGACCGCACCAGCCGGATGATCTTCTCGTTCCGCAAGATCATCGCCTATGTCTCCACCTTCACCACGCTGGTGCCAGGCGATATCATCGTCACCGGTACGCCGACCGGCGCCGGCGCCCGCTTCGACCCGCCGATCTGGCTGAAGCCGGGCGACGTGATCGAAGTCGAAGCCGACGGCATCGGCGTGCTCCGCAACGGGGTCGTCGACGAGGCAGCATCGTGACCCCCGAGCAAGTTGAAGATGCCGCGGCAAGGCTGTTCGAAGCCGAGCGTTCGCGCCGCCAGATCCGTCTGCTCAGCCTCGATTTTCCCGACGCGACGATGGAGGATGCCTATCGCGTCCAGGCAGCGCTGGTGAAACGCAAGACCGATGCCGGGCTGACCCCGAAGGGCTGGAAGATCGGCCTGACATCGAAGGCGATGCAATATGCGCTCTCCATCGACACGCCGGATTCGGGCGTGCTGTTCGACGACATGTTCTTCAACGACGGCGCGACGATACCCGTCGGCCGCTTCATCCAGCCGCGCGTCGAGGCCGAGATAGCCTTCGTCATGAAGGCGCCGCTGAGGGGCCCAGGCGTGACCATCTTCGACGTGCTCAACGCCACCGATTATATCACGCCGGCGCTCGAAATCCTCGACACGCGCATCGAACGCGTCAATGCCGAGACAAAGAAGGCGCGCACTTTCTTCGATACGATTTCCGACAACGCCGCCAATGCCGGCATTGTCGTCGGCGGCCGGCCGCAACGACCCGATGAAGCCGATATGCGCTGGATCGGCGCCATCGTCTCGCGCAATGCGGAGGTCGAGGAGACCGGGCTTGGCGCAGGCGTGCTCAACCATCCGGCGATGGGCATTGCCTGGCTGGCGGACAGGCTCGCCCGCTACGGCATGTCCATCGCGGCCGGCGAGGTGGTGCTGTCCGGATCGTTTGTGCGCCCGGTCGAGGCGCGGCCCGGCGATACCATCGTCGCCGACTTCGGCAGCTCGGGAACGGTCAGCATCCATTTCGCCAAGAGCTGACGGCTCTCATCGGCTCGTCAGTTGGGCTGTTCGCCGCGCAGGTAGTCAATCACCACATCGGCTGCGATGGTCGACATCCGCAAGCCGACATCCCTGGTGATGTCGCCTTCGACGCGGCTTTGCACCCAGCCGAGAAAGGCGAAGGCACGCAACGCGGCGAATAGAGGCAATGCGGCGATGTCCTGCGGGATCAGCGCACGCTCTTGCTGGTAGCCGTCAAGCAAAGCGGTTTCGATCAGCGGGTAGATCGCCTCCTCGCGGTTCTGATAGAGGGCGACGGCAAGGTCGTACATGTGCCAGCCATGGCCGCAATCGTCGAAATCGATGATGCGCACCGCGCTGTCATGGATGAGCACATTTTCGCGCACCAGATCGGCGTGGATGATGCCGAAATTGCACGCGCTGCGCTCATGTTCCGACAGCGCCTTCACTGCCTTGTCGCGCGCCTGCAAGACCAGCGCGCGGCGAGGACCATCGAGAAAGGGCGAGGTCTCGAACCGGCCCCAGACCGGGTTCGCACCGAAGAAGCCGTCGAAGTCCCAGGCATGGCGGACGAAGCCCGCGGGCGGCGTCCACGAGGCAGTGACATTGTGCATATGGGCGATGGTCCGCCCGATCGCCGTGAAGATCTGGATCGACTGGTCGGCCGTGTGGGCCAGTGGCACGCCGCGTGCGCCCACGGCGCGGCCCTCCAGCCAGCTCAGGCAATCGGCCTGCCGGGGCTGCGCCGAGGTGGCCGTTCTGACAAGCACGAACGGATCGCCGGCCTGTGTTGCGACGCAAGACGGCGTGGCGACGCCGGCGGATTGCAGGAAGCCCATCCATTGCAGTTCCGAACGCAGCGCGGCGTCCGTGTGGTAGCCGAGCCGGTGGATGCGCATGGCTGCCGGCTGGCCATCCGGCAGCCGCACGCGGAAGACGGCGTTCTCGCGGTGCTTCAGAAGTTCCGGCTCAGAGTTGCGGACGCCCCAATGTTCGAGCGCACGCCTGGCGAGCTCCGTGACATCGGCTGCCGTTTCGGGCTCGGATTGGGTGGAAACAGAATTCACGCCGGCACTCCGCCGACTTCGCCCAGCACCTCGTCCAGCAGGCCGATCAGGAACTCGGCATTGTCGCGCGAGAACGGCACGGGCGGGCGGATCTTGAGCACATTGCCGTGGATGCCGGTCTTGCCCATCAGCACGCCGCGATGGCGCATGCGATTGGCGACCTGCTCGGCAATGTCGGGCGCCGGTTCGCGCGTGTCGCGGTCGTGGACCAGCTCGGCGCCGAAGAACAGTCCGGCCCCCCTGACCTCGCCGATGCACTCATGCCGATCGGCCAGCGGGCGCAGCAGGCCAAGCGCATAGGCGCCGACGTCTTGCGCGTTGGCGACAAGGTTTTCCTGTTCGATGACGTCGAGGACGGCATTGGCGACTGCGCAGGAGACCGGGTTGCCGCCAAAGGTGTTGAAGTAGCGGAAAGCGTCGCGGAAGGTCGCCAGTATCTCCTTGGTGGTGACCACGGCCGCGATCGGATGGCCATTGCCCATCGGCTTGCCCATGGTGACGATGTCGGGGACGAAGCCGGCGCGCTGATGGCCCCAGAAATGGCTGCCGGTGCGGCCGAAGCCGGGCTGCACTTCGTCGGCGATGACCAGACCACCGGCTTCGCGCACGGCCCCCAAGGCGTCGTCGAAAAATCCGGTGGGCAGAGCCGGGAAACCTTCATTGGCGAGCAGCGGACACAAGATGATGCCAGACAGGCCAATGCCATCCTGTGCCAGCGAGGCGATCGCTTGACGCACGGCGTCGCCAAAGGCCTTGCCATTGGCCATCGCATCGGGATGGCGATAGCTGTCGGGGGCCGGCACCAGCCTGACATGGGGGGCGCGGCCGCGGATCGGAGGCATGCGCGTGCTCAGCTGCGAAACCGCCGTCGTGTTGCCATGATAGGTGGCGTCGGTGGCGATGATGCCCATATTGCCGGAGGCGGCCTGCGCCATGCGCAGCGCGATGTCGTTGGCCTCGCTGCCGGTGCAGGTCAGGATTGCGGTGGCGAGGCTTGCATTGAAGGTCGCCGTCAGCCGCTCGACATAGTCGAGAATTGCGGTGTGCAGATAGCGTGTGTGGGTGTTGAGCAGGCTTGCCTGACGGCACAAGGCCTCGACCACATGCGGGTGGCAATGGCCGACATGGGCGACGTTGTTGTAGGCATCGAGATACTTGCGGCCGTCGGCATCGTAGAGCCAGACGCCTTCGCCGCGCACCAGGTGCACGGGCTCGTCGTAGAACAATTGCGATTTCGCGCCGAGCAGGCGGGCACGCCGCTTGACGAGCGCTTCCTCGCTCGGGTTCTTCTCAGATTGGGTCATTGCGTACCAAACTCCATTGCGTCAGCGGGTCTATCAGGCCCTCGACAGACCTGCATCGATGGCCTCGCCGATCTTTGCCACGTCGGCGGCGCCGATGATCAGCGGCGGCGACAGGATGATGTTGTTGCCGGACACGCGCAGCATGACGCCGGCGTCATAAGTGGCTTCCGAAACCACGGCCATGGTCTTCTTGTCCACCGGCTTTTTCGTCGTGCGATCGGAGACCAGCTCTAGCGCAGCCATCAGGCCCTTGTACCTGATGTCGCCGACGATCGCGTGCTTGGCTTTTAGCCCCTCCAGCGTCGCCGCGAGCTCGATGCCGCGCGCGGCTGCGTTCTCGTCCAGGCGAAGCCGCTTGGTCTCGGCAAGTGCAGCCAGCCCTGCCGCGCAGCCGACAGGATGGCCGGAATAGGTATAGCCATGACCGATCGCCCCGAAGCTGGTCTTGTCGGCCTCGAAGACGTCGGCGACCTTGGCGCCGATCAAGGTGGCGCCGAGCGGGAAATAGCCCGAGGTGATCGCCTTGGCGATGGTCATGAAATCCGGCTTCACGCCGGATAGCCGCGAACCCGACCAGGCGCCGGTGCGACCGAACCCCGTGACCACCTCGTCGGCGATCAGCAGGATTTCGTGGCGGTCGCATATCTCGCGGACCAGCGGCATGAAGCTGTCATGCGGAACGATGACGCCGCCGGCGCCGAGAACCGGCTCCATGATGAAGGCGGCAATGGTGTCGCCGCCCTGGAAGGCGATCTCATCCTCCAGCGCTTTGGCGCACAGTTTGGCCAGCCGCGCCGGATCGGTCTCATCGAACGGATTGCGGAAGGTCCAGGGTGCGGGAATGTGGAAGACGCCGGGCATAAGCGGCTCATAGTTGCGGCGGAAATTGGCGTTGCCGTTGACTGACGCGCCACCGAAATGGGTGCCGTGATAGCCCTTCTTCAGCGCGAGGAATTTTGTCCGGTCGCCCTGGCCGCGGATCTTCCAGTATTGGCGGGCGAGCCGCAGTGCGGTTTCGACCGAATCCGAGCCGCCCGAGGTGAAGAAGGTCCGCACCATGCCTTCCGGTTCGAACCATTCGCTGAGTTCGTAAGCGAGCTCGATCGACGGGCCGGTCGACGTGCCGCGAAACCCGGAATAGTAGGGCAGGGCGCTGAGCTGGTCGGCGATGGCCTTCTTGATCGGGTCGCAGGAGTAGCCGAGATTGACGTTCCACAGTCCGCCAACCGCATCGAGCACGGTGTTGCCGTCGATGTCGGTGACCATCACGCCTTCGCCTTTCATGATCACCTTTGGCGGGTTGGCCCGCATCTCGGCCGGGTGTGCCATCGGATGCCAGATCGGCTTGGCGTTTTTCTCGGTGAGGAAATTGATGTCGCGCATCGCAAGGCTCCGCAAATGTCTCAGGAGATGAGGTCGAAATGGCCGAGGGCCTCGGCATAGGAAAGTGCCGGCCGCGCGACGTCGAAATGAACGGTGCGCATGCCGACGGCACGGCCGCCATCGACATTGCGCTGCTGGTCGTCAACGAACACACAGGCGCGGGCAGGCAGGCCAAGCGCCTCGGTCACCAAGGCATAGGCGCGCGGATCGGGCTTGAGGATGCGGGTATAGGTGGCGTCGACGATGGTGTCGAACAGCTCGAGCAGCGGCAGCCGCTGACGGAAGCCGGCGCCATAGAACAGATCTAGCTCGTTGGACAGGATCGCCAGGCGAAATCCCGCCGCATGCACGGTCCGGATGGCGCGGACGGCTTCGGGCCGCACGATCTTTTCCGGCTCGGCTCCGCGTGCGCGCTGGACGAATGTCTCCATTGCCTCCCAGTCCTCGCCGACGAGCCGGCCGACTTCGCTGGTGCGGGTGCGCCAATAATCGCGCTCGCTGATGTCGTTGGCCTGCATGGAGCGCCACAGCGGATCTGAATCCGGGTCGAACGGCCCGTGCCATTGCAGCGTTCCCGGCGCGAGGCCGAGCGCCTGTTCGGTCAAGGCATGGGTCTCGAAAAGGGTCCGGGTGACGACGCCGCCGAAATCGAGGACGAGCGCCTGGGCAGGAACAGCGCTCACGCAGCCACTCCCTTGGCCGGCATGCCGCGCGGGATGATGCCTTCCTCGACCCAGCGGTCGAAGATTTCGAGCGCCTTGCCGACGAACTCGTCGCTGTTGATGTGGGCGTCGATCTCGTGGAACTCGACGCCGGCGGGAATGGCCTTGCGCATCTCATCGGTGAACGCCGCGAGGGCTTCGGGTTCGTACAGCGGCTCGCCCTGCGCATCCCATTCCTGGATGCCGCCGGAGGGCAGGATGAAAGCGGAGCGCCCCTTCGACGCACCGAGCTTGGCGGCGATGGTCCTGGCGACTTCACGGCGGTCGGCGGCATCGACGGTGATCGAGCCGATCAACCTGTTATGAGCATGGAATGGCCGCTGCGCGAACTTTGTCGGCAGCGCCTGCCAGGTCGGCAAATCGACCATGTCTACGGCGCCAGGGGCTGCGATCTGCGGAATGCCGCGGGCGCCGGCATTCTCGAGCCGGTCGGCGCCGGAGCTGACGACCGAACCGGCAAGATGATTGGTGATCTCCTGCAGGCTGAAGTCGAACACCGCGCAGAAATGGTCCTGGCTGGCGATCGATTCGAAGGCCCGGCCCCCCATCCCGGTGGTGTGAAAGACTGCGACGTCATAGCCGCGCTGCTCCAACGCCGGCTTCAGCGTCTTCATATAGCGCAGGCAACTGCTGCCCAGCGAAGTCATGCCGATGGTCGGTCCGACCGCCGGGGCCGAAGCACGGGATGCAAGCACGATCTTCGCCGCACCGACCACCGCGCCGCAGGCCTGGGAAAGGACCAGCTTGCAGATGGTGTTGAGGCCGTAGAGCCCGCCTGCCCACAGGATCATCATCAGGTCGGGCGCGACACGCTCGGGCGGAATGAGATGCGAGTAGGCGATGGTCGAGACGACGAATTTCGGCACGCCGAGCGGCAGGCACAGCGCGACATCGAGCGCCAAATCGGTTCCCATCGAACCACCGATGGCGATGAAGGCGTCGATCTCGCCGCGCTGGTGAAGCTGGCGCACCAGCTGAACGGCGCCGACGGCCATCAATGTCATGGCGGTGTTTTCATCGCCGCTCGAGACGATTTCGGCCATCGTCACGCCAGCGGCCCGCGCAACGGCATGCTTGTCGTGATCGGGACTATAGGCGGGGGCGCCCAGCACGCTGACATCCATCATCACGGCGCGGCCACCGGATGCCTCGATACACGCTTTCATGAACAGCAGTTCGTCGGTCTTGGTATCGCCCGTGCCGATGACCAGGATGCGGGGCGCCATATCTGCAGACATCAGGCCTGCCTCCTCAGGGTTTGCAGGTTTTCGCCATTGAGGCGCATCGAAATCTCCCGTGCCGCGGTCACAACCGCAAGCCCTCGTTCCACGATCGCAGCCGGTGTCGTCCTGGCCTTCGGGGCTGCCACCGCAATTTTCCCCAGCGCAAGTCCATTGGCGGCGCGGATTGCAGCCGCGACGCCGATCACGCCGTCCTCATGGCCCTGGCCGCAGATCGAATAGCCGCGGTCGCGCGCCTCGCCGATCGACTTTGAAATGGCGGCCGGCTCGACGAGGGTATGATCGGTGAAGGCCTCAAGCGAACCTGTCAGGCATGCTTTCACGGTCGCGTTGTCGGCGAAGGCGAGATAGGCGATGCCGGAGGCGGTGGAATGCAGCGGCAGAAGCTGGCCGACATCGATGTTCACCCGGTTTGCCCAGCTTGAATGCTCGACATAAACGGTGATCAGCCTGTCGACGCCGAATTCCGACAGATGCACCGTCTCGGTTGTCGAACCCGCCAAATCCTGCGCCACGGGAATTGCCGTTTGCAGGAACGGGAAGCAGGCTTCGCGGATACGCGCCAGCCGCGACAGGCCGGCGCCGAGGCGATAGTGCCGCGTGCCGGCATCCTGCTCGACGAAGCCATGGCCGCCCAGCGCCATCAGCAGCCGCCGCGTCGCCGCCTTGTCCAAGGCGCACCGCCGCGCGAGATCGGAAAGTCCGAGCTCGGGCTCGTCCGCCGTGAACAGCTCCAGAAGTGAAATCGCCTTGCCGACCGTACCCATCCAGCCTCCCGCTCGGATAGAAACTTAATGTGTGAATTAACTTGACAGGCATCCGCATTCTTTGCAAGTCTATATTCAAAATAAGGGTTCAAATAATGAACCGATGGCATTCAGGGAACAGGCCGAGCGGCCGCGAACCCAGGGGTTCGTAAGACTGGAGGGACAAATGTCAGCAGTTTCGGAACAGGCGCCCGCCAACAGGCTGCGCAAGAACAGTCTTGGCGTCGGCGCTATCACCTTCATGGTGATTTCGGCGGCGGCGCCGCTCACCGCGGTCGCCGGCGGCACGCCGCTCGGCATGCTTATGGGCAACGGGGCGGGCTTTGCCGGAACCTATCTTATCGTGACCGTGTTGCTGCTGCTGTTTGCGGTCGGCTACGTCGCCATGTCGCGCCATGTCGGCAATGCCGGCGCCTTCTATGCCTATGCCGCGCGCGGGCTCGGCGGTTTTGCCGGCGGCGCAACCGCAATCATCGCGATCCTGTCCTACAACGCCATGCAGATCGGGGTCATGGGCCTGCTGGGGGCCGCGACCGCCGGCCTGTTCGCCGGCTGGGGCATCGACCTGCCCTGGTGGGTGTGGAGCTTCATCGCCGTCGCCATCGTCGCGGTGTTGGGCTACCGCCAGGTCGACCTCTCGGCCAAGATCCTGACGGTGCTGGTGCTGTGCGAATACATCGTGGTGCTGGTGTTAGACCTCGCCATCCTCAAGACCGGTGGCGACAGCGGCCTCTCGGCGGCGCCGTTCAGCTGGAGCCAGATCGTCAGCGGCTCGCCCGCCATCGCCATCCTGTTCTGTTTCGCCGCCTTCATCGGTTTCGAGGCGACGACGATCTACGCCGAGGAAGCCCGCGACCCCAAGGTGACCATTCCGCGCGCCACCTATTTCTCCGTGCTGCTGATCGGCGTCTTCTACATGGTCACGGCCTGGCTGATGGCGGTCGGCGCCGGCGTCGACAAATTGTTGCCGGCACTGCAGGCGCTTCAGGATCCGACGACTTTCCTGTTCGGCCTGTCCGACCGCTACGCCGGAACCATGCTGTCGCACGCCATGGGCATCCTGTTCGTGTCGAGCCTGTTTGCCGGCGTGCTGGCGTTCCACAACGCGGTTGCCCGCTACATCTACGTCTCGGGCCGCGAGAAGCTGTTGCCTGAAGCGATCGGCGTGACGCATTCAGTGCACCAGAGCCCGCATGTCGCTTCCGTCATCCAGAGCGTGTTGGCAGCGATCGTCATCGGACTGTTCGCGATACTCGGCCTCGATCCGGTTCTGGCGCTGTTTTCCTGGCTGACCAATGTCGCGACGCTGGGAGTCATCGTCATGATGGCGGTGGCCTCGCTCGCCGTGGTGATGTACTTCCGCGCCAACCCGTCGACGCAGGAGAATGCGCTGAAGACCACCATCCTGCCTGGGCTGGCCTTCATCGCTTTCGTCGTCATCATCTACCTGATCGTCATTAATTTCGGTGGCCTGTCCGGGGCCGGTGGCTTCCTTGGCGTGTTGCTGCCGGGGCTGGTGCTGATTGCCGCGGTGGTCGGCCTGCTGCTTGCCGGTGCGTTGAAGAGCCGGGATCCGGTTGCCTTCGAAAATCTCGGCGTGCCGCTGAAGGACTAGGACAAAGGACAAGGGGGTAGCGCGTTCGGCGCCGCCCCTTTCCATCGCAAGGGAGTAACGGCGTTGAGCTTTGCCGAGAGCATCACCGTTGAGGCGCTGGAAGCCGATCCGTATCCGATCTATGCGGAACTGCGGCGCAGTGCGCCTGTCGCTTTCGTGCCGGCGGTCAATCTCTGGTTCGTCACCCGCTGGAAGGACGTCGAGACCGTCGCAAAGTCACCCGACATCTTCTCCGCCGTCGTCGGTACGTCTCCGGTCGAACGCTCGTTCGGCAAGCCGACCATCCTGACCACCGACGGCGAAACGCATAGACAGCTGCGCCAAGGCGTCGATCCGAAATACCGGCCGCGCACCGTCGCCGCCTATGCCGGCGATCTCGTACGGTCGATTGCCGAACCTTTTCTCGACCGGATCGCCGAACAAGGCTCCGCCGAGCTGATGGCGGATTATTTCGAGCCGGTGTCGACGCTCAGCCTGGCGCGCTCGCTTGGCCTTGCCGACACCGACATGCCGACGCTGCGCCGCTGGTTCTATGGCCTTGCGCAGGGCGCCATCAATTTCGAGAACGACCCGAAGCGGCAAGAGATCGCCGACGCGATCAGCGCCGAGGTCGGCGCAGCCATCCGGCCGACTCTGGATAGACTGGCGCGCGCCCCCGACGGCTCGGCGCTGTCGCATATGCTGCATGACGGCATGCCGGAAGGCACGACGCGGCCGATCGATTTCTTGATGCCAAGCATCAAGGTCATCCTGCTTGGCGGCATGCAGGAGCCCGGACATGGTGCCGGTTCGATCCTCGCCGGCCTGCTTGCGCATCCCGAACAATTGCGGCAGGTGCTCGCCGATCACGAGACGTTTGTGCCCAGGGCTGTCGATGAAGGCTTGCGCTGGGTGGCGCCGATCGGCACCCAGACGCGGCAGACGACGCGGGCGGTCGAGCTTGGCGGCGTAACGATCCCTGCCGGCGCCGCGGTCGCTGCACTTGTCTCCTCGGCAAGCCGCGACGAGAGCCGCTTTGCCGAACCAGACCGCTTCGACATCAACCGCAGGGAAGGTAATCATGCCGCCTTCGGCTTTGGTCATCATTTCTGTTCGGGCCGGTTTTTCGCGCGCGAGCAGATGTGCCTTGCATTAAGGCTGCTGCTCCTGCGCTTCCCCGATCTCAGCCTGGTGCCGGGCAAGGTGCCGGTGTTTCGCGGCTGGGAATTCCGCGCGCCAACCACGTTGTATGTTTCCCTGGGAGTCCGCCACCAATGATCAGCCAGAATGCCATCGACGCGCTGCGCAAGACGGAGATCGGCGAGCGGGGCTTGTTTATCGATGGCGTACAGGCCGCAGCGACGAGCGGCGCGACACTGGCGGTGATTTCGCCGATCGACGGCCGCCCTTTTGCCAGCATCGCCGACGGCAATGCGGCCGACATCGATCGCGCGGTCCGATCGGCGCGAAAAGCATTCGAGAAGGGTTCATGGTCGCGCGCCGCCCCTGCCTTCCGCAAGAAGGTGCTGACGAAATTTGCCGAGCTGACCGAAAAACATGTCGATGAGCTGGTCGTGCTTGGCGTGCGCGACAACGGCACCGAGATCGGCATGGCCTACAAGGCCGAGCCGCTGTCGGCGGCCGGCACCATCCGCTACTACGCCGAGGCGATCGACAAGGTCTATGGCGAGATCGCGCCGACGGCCGACAATGTGCTCGGGCTGATCCACAGGGAGCCACTCGGTGTCGTCGGCGTCATCGTGCCGTGGAACTTCCCGCTGATGATCGGCGCCTGGAAGATTGCGCCCGCACTGGCCACCGGCAACAGCGTCGTCGTCAAGCCGCCGGAGATCGCCTCGCTGACCTTGCTGCGGCTGGCCGAACTCGCAAGCGAGGCTGGACTTCCCGAAGGCGTGTTCAACGTCGTTACCGGGCATGGTGCTGTCGCCGGCGAAGCGCTTGGCCTCCACATGGATGTTGACGCCATCGCCTTTACCGGATCGGGGCCGGTCGGCCGGCGGCTGCTCGAATACTCCGCCCGTTCCAATTTGAAGCGGGTCTTCCTCGAGCTTGGCGGCAAGTCGCCCAACATCGTCTTTGCCGACGCTCCGGACCTGAAGCAGGCGGCGGTCGTCTCGGCCAACGGAATCTTTCGCAATTCAGGCCAGGTCTGCGTTGCCGGCTCGCGTCTGCTCGTCCAGTCGTCGGTCTATGATCGTTTCATGGACGAACTTGTCTCGGCAACCACGCTGCTGAAGGTCGGCGACCCGCTCGATCTCGCCAGCGATGTCGGTGCGGTATCGAGCGCCGAACAGCTGGACAAGAATCTCGGCTTCGTCGCCATGGCGCAAGCCGAAGGCGCCCGTCTCGTCGCCGGCGGCAAACGGATACTGACCGAGACCGGCGGCAGCTACATGGCGCCGACGATCTTCGAGAACGTGACGCAAGAGATGCAGCTGGCGCGCGAAGAGGTGTTCGGACCTGTGCTCGGCGTGATGCGTTTCGAGACCGAGGAGGAGGCGGTGCATCTCGCCAACTCCACCGTCTACGGACTTGCCTCGGCGGTGTGGACCGCCAATCTTTCCACGGCCCATCGCATGGTGCGCGCCATCAACGCCGGTGTCGTCCACGTCAACACCTATGGCGGAGCCGATATCACCGTGCCGCTTGGCGGCGTCAAGCAGTCCGGCTTCGGTCGCGACAAGTCGCTGCATGCGCTGGAAAAATATATCGACCTCAAGACCGCATGGATTGCGCTCTGAGCCTCGCGGAAAGGCCAGCGTATCTGCTCTTTTCGTCAAGCTTGGCCTCAGGAACGCCACGCTGGTGCTGGTTGGCGGCGATCGCGTCACCGCTATCGGCAGTTCCGACTAGCGTGGTGTCGTGGGTCCAGGCTTCGCGCGGAAAGCCGTGTTGCGACCGGCCGGTATCACAGCGTCCTACTCCGTTGTGCTCGCTTTTTTTCTGCGCCGATTGGTGTGCGACTGGGCGACGGCCATTCGTAATTCAGGTGTGACCTCCAAAGGCGCATTCTCTGTCCCATGCGGGTCTTGCAGCCCCTGGACGTGGACGGTCGGGAATGGGAGTTCGATGCCCTGCTCCTTGAAGGCCTGGCGGAGGCGCAAAAAGAACCTGCCTTTCATGCTGAAGGCGCCTCCAGGTCTGGTCGTGACCTTGACCCTCAAGACGATGCCGTACTCGCCGAACTCCTGCACGCCCTGCATCTTGATCGGTTCGATCACCCAGTGTTTGAACTCCGGATCTTCCGCCAGTTCCAGGCCAATTCGCTTGATCAGTTTGCGGGCGAAGTCGATATCGGTGTCATAGCCAACGGTGATGTTGAATTTGTCGGTGACCCAGTCGCGGCTCTGGTTCTGCACGGCGCCGAGTTCACCGAAAGGTATCGTGAACAGCGGACCACGATGGTGGCGCAGCTTCACCGAGCGCAGCGAAAAGCTCTCCACCGTACCCCTGTAGCTGCCCGATGAAATGTATTCGCCGACACGGAAAGCATCGTCGAGCAGATAAAACACGCCAGAGATCACGTCCTTGACGATGGTTTGCGCGCCAAAACCCACGGCGACGCCGACGACGCCGGCGCCGGCGATCAGCGGGCCGATCTGGATGCCGATCGAAGCGAGCATCATCAGCACCGCCATCACGATGATCACTGCTAGCAGAATGTTCTGGATGATCGGCAAAAGCGTGTGCAGCCGCGCCTGATGCGGTTCGAGGGTGAGGATGTCCTCCTCGCCTATCACCGCTTGCGGGATCGCGGCGACGCCCAGCTTTCGTTCGATCAAGGCTTTGATGATCGACCAGCCGAAATCGGCAGCAAGGGCAATGACCACGACGTTGATCAAGCCGCGCAATATGAGCATGGTGGTCGTATCGCTGCCGCGCATGGATTGCATGTCCAGGCCCAGTACGCGTGCGAGAAGGTAAGCCGCCGCGAGGATGAAAATCATCCGGATACCGCGATCGATGACAGCGATCGTCACCGCCGGGATCGTCGGCCGGCCCGCATCTTCCGAACCGGGCCGCAGGACGAAATTAACCCCGCGCTCTGTCAGCACAATTGCCAAAGGCAGGAAGAATGCGGTGAAGGTAAACCAGAAGAATGTGTAGAGCCCGGCAATGCGTTCGAGGAACAGAACGACGAAATAGGCCGTCAACAACCATGTCACTGCCGTGTGACCGCTGTGGCGCACGCGGTCTCGCTGCGTTCTTGGCCGACGCCAAATGGCCAGCAGGAAGAGCAACAGCAGGATGAAATCGGCGCCGACGAACAGGACCATCATTCCGTCCTGGTCGATGCCGAGACCCGGCAAGAGGACAAAAGCGGCGGCGAAGAAGGCGAAAACGCCGACGATCCGGGGCAGCCAATAAGCCCAATGGTCAGCAGCTCCGTTGGTGATCGGCAGGGCACGAACCTCGATGGCGTGCTCGACCTCCATGAAGGAAGGGACGAGCGTGGCCATCACGTACAGGCGCACAGCCCACGTAAAGACCGCAGCCATCAGAAATGTCAGCACAATCTCGCGGATGAGCGCTGGCCAGTCGAACAGCATGAACGCGCCGGCGCTGCCCAATGCGAACGAGCCGATCATCATGCTGGAATAAAGGGTGCGGCCGCCGATCTTCTTGGCCCGCCCGATGGGCGTATCTCTGGGTTGCGCGATGATCCAAAGACGAAATGGACGGGTGAGCTTGTATATTGCCCAGGTGAGCGCCAGGCCGGCAGCGATAAAGATCGCAATCAGCACCAATATGCTGACGGGGCCCTTGCTGGACATATCATCCATGGTATTGGCCCGGACGCGCGCGAACTGGTCCGGCAGCGAAGGCAAGGTTCGCACGATCTTTTCGATGTGATGCTTGATCCGATCGAGCGTCGAGGATGCCATAGTATTCATCTGGCCCGGTGCGGCCACGGCGTCGGCCGGCGGAGCGCCAGTCTCGGCAGGCGCTTCCGTCGATCCTGCGCCCTGATTTCGTTGCTCGGCCACCCAGGCCTTCACCGACGGATCGTCGAGAAGCTCGAACAGCTGTTTGACCTTGTCGGGCGTGACGGCGGCCGGTGCCTGGGCCTGTGCCGGACCAGCCAACAGGAGGGCGATGCCAAGGACGAGCGGCCCGGCTATCAGGACGAACATCGCCGTCAGGTTCCCGGGACGCCGTGCCGGGCGCGCCGGCTCCCTGGCCCCTAATCGTCGTTTCATGAGCAGCATCGTGCGGTAACCTTCCGGTCAGATCGGCGAGCAAGGACAGCTATGTCCGTCGTTGCCCCCACCTTTAACAAGCCGATGTTGCGGTGCAAGTCTCATCGCACCTAGACCGTTGGGTAGGGCACCAGGCGACCGGCAAGGCTGTCATCACCAGTGCCAGCGTTGCGCTGCATTCCTTGTCCCGACCACCCAGACCGGGTCGTTGTCGGTCGGGGTTTGTTCCGCGGCGGGAGCCTGTGACCATGCCGCATTGCACAATTTTGCGACCTTGCCCACAATGCACGCATGGTCCGCAGCTCACTCGCCGTCCTGGTCATCGACGAAAACCGTATCCGCGCCGCGATCATCGAGGCAGGTTTGCGCGAGGCCGGCCATGAGCGGGTCACCGTCATCCACGACGTGACCGGCATTGCGCGGCGCATTGCCGAGATCGAGCCGGACGTCATCGTCATCGACCTGGAAAACCCGAACCGCGACATGCTGGAAAACATGTTCCAGCTGTCGCGTGCGGTGAAGCGGCCAATCGCCATGTTCGTCGACCGATCGGACCAGGCATCGATCGAAGCGGCGGTCGATGCCGGCGTTTCGGCCTACGTCGTCGACGGCCTCAGGCAAGAGCGCGTCAAGCCGATCCTGGACATGGCGGTCAGCCGCTTCAACGCTTTCTCGCGCATGGCGCGCGAGCTGGAAGAGGTTCGAGGCGAGCTTGAGAGCCGCAAGGTGATCGACCGTGCCAAGGGCATCCTGATGAAGT
This sequence comes from Mesorhizobium sp. M0626, assembly GCF_040320665.1. Classification (NCBI taxonomy): domain Bacteria; kingdom Pseudomonadati; phylum Pseudomonadota; class Alphaproteobacteria; order Hyphomicrobiales; family Phyllobacteriaceae; genus Mesorhizobium; species Mesorhizobium sp. M0626. The sequence goes on from NZ_JAMYQD010000007.1 coordinate 123,978, forward strand.
CGCGCGGCCTGACCGAAGAGGCCGCCTACACGCTGCTGCGCAAGACGGCGATGAACCAGAACCGCAAGATCGGCGACATTGCCCAGAGCCTGGTGACTGCCGCCGGGCTGCTCGGGCCGCCGGAGGACGAATGAGCATGAGCGCCGAGCACCAGATCACCGCCGGCTTCATGCCGCTCTTCGACAGTGCCGTGCTGGTTGCGGCGGGTGAGCTTGGATTTGCCGCACGCGAGGGCATCGATCTCACACTGCACCGCGAGACCTCCTGGGCCAACATCCGCGACCGCATCGCCATCGGCCATTTCCACCTGGCGCACATGCTGGGGCCGATGCCGCTCGCCTGCAATCTCGGGCTGACGCCGCTTGCTTCCGAGACAATCGTGCCGTTTTCGCTCGGGCTTGGCGGCAATTGCGTCACCATCTCCAACGCCGTCTGGGAAGGCATGGCGGCACACGGCGCCATACCCGATCTCGAGCCCGCGCGCGCGGGCGCAGCCCTTCGTGCCTTCATTCACGAGCGCGCCGGGGCTGGCGGCGATCCGCTGCGCTTTGCCGTGGTGCACCCGCATTCGGGGCATAATTACGAACTGCGCTACTGGCTTGCCGGGTGCGGCATCGATCCGGAGCGCGAGATCGAGATCGTCATCGTGCCACCGCCCTTCATGGCCGATGCGCTGGTCGCCGGGCGGATCGACGGCTACTGCGTCGGCGAGCCCTGGAACAGCGCCTCGGTCGCCGCCGGCACCGGCCATATCGTCACCGTCAAGGCGCTGCTGTGGCGCAACAGTCCGGAGAAGGTGATCGGCGTGCGCAAGGCCTGGTCGCAGGAGAACCCGGTCGCGCTGGCAGCATTGCTGCGCGCGCTGCATCATTCGGCGCGCTGGTGCCAGGATCGGGGCAACCACGCCGAACTGGCTGGTGTGATGGCTCAAGTTGGCTTCCTGGGCCTGCCACCAGCTGTCCAGATGCCGATCCTGACCGGCCATCTTGAACTGGGCGGCGGCGCCGAACTGGATGTCGACGACTTCTTCCTGCCCTTCGACAAGGCGGCGAACTTTCCGTGGAAGAGCCATGCGCTGTGGTTCTATACGCAGATGGTGCGCTGGGGGCATGTCGAGCACACGCCGGAAAACCTTGCTATCGCCCGTGACTGCTACCGTCCGGACCTCTACCGCTCGGCGCTAAAGCCGCTTGGCGTTGCACTTCCCGGCGCCAATGCGAAGGTCGAGGGCGCGCTTAAGGTCGCCACGGCTGTCGGTGCGACCGGGGCAGGCTTGGTGCTTGGGCCGGACGGCTTCTTCGACGGTCAGACCTTCGACCCCGACGAGATCGACGGCTATATAGCGCGCCAGAAAGCGGCTCGCGCGGAAGCCTGATCATTCTCGCGCCATTCTTGTGCATTGCACAAAAAATGTGCGTGCGATTGCTGTAGTGAACAATCTTTGATCTGCTTGCGATGTCGCCTCGCGTGCCGGCATCTGGCGCGTAATGTTGATTTCATTTAGGTTTTTCGTTTCACCCAAAACTGGCACGGTTCCTGCTTTGAATTAGTCAGGCCCTTCGCGGGTCACGGAACAGGCGTCCAATGGCGGGCGCCACAGGCAAAGCTGCCGCTCAGGTCAACGACGCGATCCCGGATGTACGGACGCGCCAGGCCTGGACGGCGGCTTTTTTGTTTTGGGCCACTCGACGAAGCCCTCGCGTTCAACCGGAGATCACGATGAAAGAAAAAATAGGGAAATGGATCGGGACGGGAACATCGCTCAAGGATGTGACGCGCCGCGATTTTCTTGTCAGCAGCGCCATGACGGCCGGCCTGTTCGTGGCGGCCCGCAAGCTCTTCCCCTCGGGCGCCTATGCCGCCACGACCGCTCCGGAGGTCACCGGCGCCAAGCTCGGCTTCATCGCGCTGACCGACGCGGCGCCGCTGATGATCGCCAAGGAGAAGGGGCTGTTCGCCAAGTTCGGCATGCCCGACGTCGAGGTGCTCAAGCAGGCCTCCTGGGGCGCGACGCGCGACAATCTGATGCTCGGCGGCGAAGCCAACGGCATCGACGGCGCTCACATCCTGACGCCGCTGCCCTATCTCATGCACATCGGCAAGGTGACGCAGAACAACCAGCCGATGCCGATGGCTATCGTGGCGCGGCTCAACTACGACTGCCAGGGCATTTCGGTTGCGCAGGAATACGCCGGCACCGGTGTCGGGCTCGACGCCTCCAAGCTGAAGGACGCCTTCGCCGCCAAGAAGGCGGCCGGCAAGGAAATCAAGGCCGCCATGACGTTCCCGGGCGGGACCCATGATTTGTGGCTCCGTTATTGGCTTGCCGCCGGCGGCATCGATCCCGACAAGGACGTCTCGACCATTGTCGTGCCGCCGCCGCAGATGGTCGCCAACATGAAAGTCGGCAACATGGACGTGTTCTGCGTTGGCGAACCGTGGAACGAACAGCTCGTCCACCAGGGCGTTGGTTTCACCGCCGCCACCACCGGCGAACTGTGGAAGGGTCATCCCGAAAAGGCGCTCGGCCTCCGCGCCGAATTCATCGACAAATACCCGAACGCCACCAAGGCGATCGTGATGGCCGTCATGGAGGCCCAGCAATGGTGTGAGGCCACGGAGAACAAGGACGAGATGGCCGCCATCATCGGCAAGCGGCAATGGATGAACGTGCCTGTCGCCGACATTATCGGCCGCCTCAAGGGCGACATCAACTACGGCAATGGCCGCGTGGCCACCGGCACTGACCTCTACATGAAATTCTGGAAGGGTGGCGTCTCCTATCCCTACAAGAGCCACGACAGCTGGTTCCTCGCCGAAAACATCCGTTGGGGAAAATTCGCGCCGACCACCGACATCAAGACGCTGGTCGATCAGGTCAATCGCGAGGATATCTGGCGCGAGGCGGCGAAGGATCTCGGCGTTGCCGCAGCCGATATTCCGGCCTCGTCGTCGCGTGGCGTCGAGACATTCTTCGACGGCAAGATTTTCGACCCGGCCAACCCGTCGGCCTATCTCGACAGCCTGAAGATCAAGGCATCGGCTTGACCGGCGCAAACGGCGCGTTGCGCCGTTTGTCGCCCCCAGCGCAACGGCGCTTCGCCGCTTGTCGCCCGCATCGACCCCGGAGTTATACTCAGACATGTCCATCCAAGCCATTGAGGAAACCACGGTGAAGGCGTTCCCCGCGAAGCCTGCCGCGGTCATCGCTTTCACCGCCAAAGCGCGGCGCCGCTTCGACCCGATCGCGATCGCCGGCAGGCTGGCCACCGCCCTGGTGCCGCCGGTCATCGTTATCGCCTTCATGCTGGTCGTGTGGCAGATCGCCTGCTCGTCGCCGACCGCCAGCCTGCCGCCGCCCAGCCAGGTGTGGAACGAGGCCTATGACCTGATCGCGCATCCGTTCTTCAACAACGGCCCGCAGGATATCGGCCTTGCGTGGCGGGTGCTGATCTCTCTGCAGCGCGTCGCCATCGGCTTCGGCCTGGCGGCGATCGTCGGCGTCGCGCTCGGCGCCCTGGTCGGCCAGTCGATCTGGGCCATGCGTGGCCTCGATCCGGTGTTCCAGATACTGCGCACCGTGCCGCCGCTGGCCTGGTTGCCGCTGTCGCTGGCTGCTTTCCGCGATTCCAGCCCGTCGGCGCTGTTCGTTATCTTCATCACCTCGATCTGGCCGATCATCATCAACACCGCCGTCGGCGTGCGAAACATTCCGGAAGACTACCGCAACGTCTCACGCATCTTGCGGCTCAACCAGTTCGAATTCTTCGTCAAGATCATGGTTCCGGCCGCCGCACCCTACATCTTCACCGGCCTCAGAATCGGCATCGGCCTGTCCTGGCTCGCCATCGTCGCCGCCGAAATGCTGACCGGCGGCGTCGGCATCGGCTTCTTCATCTGGGACGCCTGGAACTCGTCGCGGCTGCCCGACATCATCGTCGCGCTCGCCTATATCGGCGTCACCGGTTTCTGCCTCGACCGCCTGGTCGCTGCGGTCGGCGCTTTCGTCACCCGCGGCACAACGGCAAAGTGAGGAGAGGGCGATGACGGCCTATCTGAAGCTCGACCATATCGACAAATCCTTTGCCCGCGGCGGTCAGGTCAGCGAGGTGCTCAAGGACATCAGGCTGACCATCGACAAGGGCGAATTCGTCTCCATCATCGGCCATTCCGGCTGTGGCAAGTCGACCTTGCTCAATCTGATCGCCGGGCTGACCAAGGTTTCCGCCGGCGCCGTGCTGCTTGAAAACAAGGAGGTCGACAGCCCCGGACCCGAGCGCGCCGTGGTGTTCCAGAACCACAGCCTGCTGCCATGGCTCACCGTCTACGAAAACATCAGCCTGGCGGTGTCGAAAGTCTTTGGTCGTTCCAAGAGCAGGACCGAACGGCATGACTGGATCATGCGCAATCTTGATCTCGTGCAGATGGCCCATGCCAAGGACAAGCGGCCGGCCGAAATATCGGGCGGCATGAAGCAGCGCGTCGGCATTGCCCGGGCGCTTGCCATGGAGCCGAAGATCCTGTTGCTCGACGAGCCGTTCGGTGCACTCGACGCGCTGACGCGCGCCCATCTTCAGGACGCGGTCATGGACATCCATTCCAGGCTCGGCTCGACGACGATCATGATCACCCACGATGTCGACGAGGCGGTATTGTTGTCCGATCGCATCGTCATGATGACCAACGGTCCGGCGGCGACCATCGGCGAGGTGCTTGCGGTGCCGCTGGCACGGCCGCGTCGCCGCGTCGAACTCTCTTCCGACCGCACCTTTTTGCGCTGCCGCGAAGCGGTGCTGAAGTTCCTCTATGAACGTCATCGCTTCGTCGAAGCCGCGGAGTAACGCCATGACCGAAAAGCTCGTCATCATCGGCAACGGCATGGCCCCTGGGCGCATGCTGGAGCATCTGCTCGAACAGGCGCCGGGCCGCTACACCGTGACCATCTTCAACGCCGAGCCGCGGGTGAACTACGACCGCATCATGCTGTCGCCGGTTCTCTCCGGCGAAAAGGCCTATGAGGAAATCATCATCCACGGCGACGGCTGGTACATCGCCAACAACATAACCCTCTACAAGGGTCACAAGATCGTCGCCATCGACCGGGCGGCCAAGACCGTCACCTCCGACCACGGCGTCACCGAGCCTTACGACAAGCTCGTCATCGCCACCGGATCAGTGCCTTTCATCATTCCGGTGCCCGGTCACGATCTGCCGGGCGTGCTGACCTATCGCGACCTCGACGATGTTCAGGCCATGATGCTTGCCGCCCAGTCGCGCGCCAAGGCCGTGGTCATCGGCGGCGGCCTGCTCGGGCTGGAGGCGGCAGCAGGTTTGAACGCCCAAGGCATGGACGTCACCGTGCTGCATGTCATGCCGACATTGATGGAGCGTCAGCTCGATCCAGCCGCCGGCTATCTCCTGCAGCGCGCGGTGGAACAGCGCGGCATCAAGGTCATCACCAAGGCCAACACCCAGGCGATCACCGGCAACGGCAAGGTCGGGCAGGTGGAGCTTGCCGACGGCACCATCATCCCGGCAACGCTGGTGGTGATGGCGGTCGGCATCCGGCCGAATGCGGCGCTGGCCAAGGAGGCCGGCATAGCCGTCAATCGTGGTATTGTCGTCGATGCCGGCATGCGCAGCAACGACCCCGACGTCTACGCGCTCGGCGAATGCGCCGAGGTCAACGGCCAGGTCTACGGGCTGGTCGCGCCGCTCTACGAGATGGCGCGCGTTGCCGCGAACCAGTTGGCCGGCAACGAGGCAGCGGCCTTCGTCCACATGGACACGCCGACCAAGCTCAAGGTCACCGGCATCGACCTGTTCTCGCTTGGCGACTTCGCCGAAGGCGAGGACCGCCAGGAGATCGTGCTGCGCGATGCCGCCGCCGGCGTCTACAAGCGCCTTGTGCTCAAGGACGACCGCATCATCGGCACCGTGCTTTATGGCGAGACGGCGGACGGGGCCTGGTTCAACGATCTCAAGAAGAAGCAGACCGACATATCGGAGATGCGCGACACGCTCATCTTCGGCCAGTCCTACCAGGGGGGTGCCCCGCTGGACCCTATGGCGGCCGTTGCAGCCTTGCCGGATGATGCGGAAATCTGCGGCTGCAACGGCGTTTGCAAGGGAAAGATCACCGGCGCGATCACGGCCAAGGGCCTGGCTTCGCTCGACGACGTGCGCGCCCACACCAAGGCATCGGCTTCCTGCGGTTCGTGCACCGGGCTGGTCGAGAAGCTGATGGTGCTGACCATCGGCGACAAATACAACCCGGCCGCCGTGCAACCGATGTGCGGCTGCACCACGCTCGGCCATGACGAGGTGCGCCGGCTGATCATCGCCAAGAGCCTGAAGACCATTCCCGCCGTCATGCAGGAGCTGGAATGGACGACCTCCTGCGGCTGCGCAAAATGTCGGCCGGCGCTCAACTACTACCTCGTCTGCGACTGGCCGAACGATTACGCCGACGACTATCAGTCGCGCTTCATCAACGAACGCGTCCACGCCAACATCCAGAAGGACGGCACCTATTCGGTGGTGCCGCGCATGTGGGGCGGCGTCACCAACGCCGCCGAACTGCGCGCCATCGCCGACGTCGTCGATAAGTTCGAGATACCGATGGTCAAGGTCACCGGCGGCCAGCGCATCGACATGCTGGGCATCCGCAAGGAGGATCTGCCGGCGGTGTGGGCCGATCTCGGCCAGGCCGGCTTCGTCTCAGGCCATGCTTACGCCAAGGGCCTGCGCACGGTGAAGACCTGTGTCGGCTCCGACTGGTGCCGCTTCGGCACGCAGGATTCGACCGGCCTCGGCATTCGCATCGAGAAATTCATGTGGGGCTCGTGGACCCCGGCCAAGGTCAAAATGGCGGTGTCGGGCTGTCCGCGCAACTGCGCCGAGGCGACCTGCAAGGATGTCGGCGTGATCTGTGTCGACAGTGGCTACGAGATCCATTTCGCCGGCGCCGCCGGCCTCGACATCAAGGGCACCGAAGTGCTTGGCCTGGTCAAGACCGAAGACGAGGCGCTGGAGCATGTCGTGGCGCTGACGCAGATGTATCGCGAGCAGGGCCGCTATCTCGAGCGCATCTACAAATGGGCCAAGCGCATCGGCATCCCCGAGATCAAGCGCCAGATCATGGACGACGGCGCCAAGCGCAAGGCCTATTACGAGCGCTTCGTCTTCAGCCAGAAATTCGCCCAGGTCGACCCGTGGTCGGAACGCGTCTCCGGCAAGGACAAGCACGAGTTCCGGCCAATGGCTTCTGTCGGGTTTGCGCAGGCGGCGGAGTGATCAAAATGGACTGGATATCGATCGGCTCACTCTCCGACATCCCGCGGCGTGGCGCGCGCTGCGTCGACACACCCGAGGGTAAGATCGCCGTCTTCCGCACGCAGGACGATCAGGTCTACGCCATCGACGATCATTGCCCGCACAGAGGTGGGCCGCTGAGCCAAGGCATCGTCCACGGCACCGCCGTCACCTGTCCCTTGCACAATTGGGTCATCTCGCTGGAGACGGGCAAGGCGCTCGGCGCCGACGAGGGCGCCGTACGCACCATTCCTGTGCGGACCGAGGGCGAGCACCTGTTCATTGCGCTGAAAGCGCTGGCCAGCCGCGCGGCCTGAAGCATGGAACTGGGCGAAGCGCGCGAGGTGAGGACCACCTGCCCCTATTGCGGGGTGGGTTGCGGCGTGCTGGCGAAAGTCGCCGCGGACGGAGAATTCAGCGTCCGCGGCGCACCCGCACATACAGCGAAAATAGGCCGGCACTGCTCCAAGGGCTCGGCCCTGGGCGAAACCATCGACCTCGACGGCAGGCTGCTCTACCCCGAAATCCACGGTCGCCGTGCCGGCTGGGACGAGGCGCTCGATCTCGTCGCTTCGATCTTTTCGCAAACCATCGCCGAGCACGGTCCGGACTCCGTCGCCTTCTATGTCTCCGGCCAGTTGCTGACCGAAGACTACTATGTCGCCAACAAGCTGATGAAGGGCTTCATCGGCTCGGCCAACATCGACACCAATTCGCGGCTATGCATGGCCTCATCGGTTGCCGGCCACCGCCGCGCCTTCGGCTCCGACACCGTGCCCGGCACCTACGAGGATCTCGAGCTCGCCGACCTGATCGTGCTGGTCGGCTCCAATCTCGCCTGGTGCCATCCCGTGCTCTTCCAGCGCATCGCGACGGCCCGGGAAAAACGACCGGAGATGAAGGTCGTGCTGGTCGACCCACGCCGCACCATGACTGCTGATATCGCCGATATGCACCTGGCGATCGCGCCGGATGGCGACGTTGCTTTGTTCACTGGTCTGCTCGCCTGGCTTGGCCAGCACAACGCGCTCGACCGCGCCTACATCACCGCCCACACGACTGGCTTCGGGCAAGCGCTCTTCGCCGCCTCGAAACTCGATCTTGCCGGCGCTGCCGCCGCCACCGGCTTGAGCGAAGAGGAGCTTGCCCGCTTCTACAGCCTGTTTGCCGCCACAGCGAAGACCGTCACCGTCTACAGCCAAGGCGTCAACCAGTCGTCTTCGGGCACCGACAAGGTCAACGCCATTATCAACTGCCATCTCGCCACCGGCCGCATCGGCAAACCTGGGGCAGGACCGTTTTCAGTGACTGGCCAGCCCAACGCCATGGGCGGCCGCGAGGTCGGCGGCATGGCCAATATGCTGGCCGCCCATATGGAGATCGAAAACCCCGAGCACCGCGACCGCGTGCAGCGTTTCTGGAATGCGGCGGCCGTCGCTCAAAAGCCCGGTCTGAAGGCGGTCGAGATGTTTCAGGCGGTGGCCGACGGGCGCATCAAGGCGCTGTGGATCATGGCCACCAACCCGGTCGATTCGATGCCGGATGCCGATGCCGTCGAGGCAGCGATCAAGGCCTGCCCGTTTGTCGCGGTTTCGGATGTGCTGGCGAGCACGGACACCGTGCGCCACGGCCATGTGCGGCTGCCCGCCGCCGCATGGGGCGAGAAGGACGGCACCGTGACCAATTCAGAGCGCCGCATCTCGCGCCAGCGCAGCTTTCTTGCAGTGCCCGGTGAGGCGCGGCCGGATTGGTTGATCGTCGCCGAGGTGGGCAAGCGGATGGGGTTTGACGAGGCGTTTTCCTATTCGTCGCCAGCGGAAATCTTCGCCGAACACGCCGCGCTGTCGGGGTTCGAGAATGACGGCGCACGGGATTTCGATATTGGTGGTTATGCTGGTGTTGATAAGGAGGCCTATGCAGCGCTTGAGCCTTTCCAATGGCCGGCGCCGAGCCCAGCCACCCCCCTCTGGCCTGCCGGCCATCTCCCCCGCAAGGGGGGAGATCAGCCGTCGCCTCGGCCTTCGCCAATTACCAACGATGCAGAAGATATGCCGGCGTCAAAGCTGCCAATCTCCCCCCTTGCGGGGGAGATGTCCGGCAGGACAGAGGGGGGTGTTCAAGCGGGACTTGACCCTTCCAGCACCCGCTTCTTCGCCAACGGCAATTTCTACAATCCCGACCGCAAGGCGCGCTTCATCGCCATTCGTCCCATCGTCGAGACACGCACCAGCCCGGACTATCCGCTGATCCTCAACACCGGCCGTGTTCGCGACCATTGGCACACGATTACCCGCACTGGGAAAAGCCCACGTCTCTCCCAGCACATGGCCGAGCCCTTCGTCGAGATCCACCCGGCGGATGCCACGCATCACGGCATTGGCGACGCCGACATCGTGCGCGTCTCCAGCCTGCGCGGGGATGTGCTGGTGCGCGCGCTGGTGACGGCACGCCAGCGCCGGGGGAGCGTGTTTGCGCCGATGCACTGGACCGATCAGTTTTCGGCAAAGGGCCGCCTCGACACGCTGACCGCGCCTCTGACCGATCCGGTTTCCGGCCAACCTGCGCTGAAACATGTCGGCGCCCGTATCGAGAAATTCGCCGCGAGAGCCTTCGGCTTCGCTGTGGTGCGCCGCAAGCCGGTGGCGCTCGCAGCAGATTACTGGGCCGTGGCCAAATGCAAGGGCGGCTGGCGGGTGGAGCTTGCCTTTGCTGACGACGACATCGACTGGGCTGGTTTTGCTGGTTCGCTTTTCGATGTTCCCGTAGCCGATACGCTCGCTTATCACGACCGCGATACCGGCCAGCATCGTATTGCTGCCTTCGACGACCAGCACCTCGCCGGGGCTTTGTTTATCGCGTCGGGACCGGTGGCGGTTTCGCGGGGTTGGGCGGCACAGCAACTCCAGGAGGTTCACACCAGCCAACGCGAACGCTTCAGGATCGTCGCCGGTCGCGCCGGCGCCGATCGGCCCGATGCGGGCGCGACCGTCTGCTCCTGTTTCAGCGTCGGGGTCAACCAGATCGCGGCGGCAGTGGCAGCCGGGTGCGCGACAGTCGAAGCCATAGGCGGCGCCCTGAAGGCCGGCACCAATTGCGGCTCCTGCCGGTCCGAGATCCGGGCGGTCATCCAGGCCAATCGGGTTCAGGCTGCGGAGTAGATGCGGCTGGATGGGGAGGGGATCTGACTATATCCTCTTGGGCCACCACGGTCATCGATTGCGGAAGGTGTGGCGGTCCTTTTCGGGTCGCTGTGAGCGCGCCGGCAGGAGGATCACCTGGCTTGGCTGTCTAATCCAGCCGGTCGCGCAGGATGCTCCAGGGGAGCAGCATATTCGGTGCATAGCGCACGAGGTTGTGCAGCGGGATCGGCGCTGGCGGTGCGAAGGGGAGCGGCAGAAATCGGGCGTCCGTTCCGCTCGCCCAGTCCGCCAGCACTTTGCCCATTGCCGTGGTCATGGCGATGCCGCGACCGTTGCAGGCGAAGCCGGCGATCAGGCCCGGGCCGAGGTCGATGAGACGCGGCAGGAAATCCGGCACCACCGCCGCCACGCCTGTCCAGCTGTAGGCAAGCGGCGGCAGGTCAGGCAAATCGAGATGCCTGGCGAGCCGTCGCCAAATCGTTTGCGGCATGCGCGTCTCAGCGCCGGCTCCGACGACATGCATGCCGCCGCTGATCAGCCGGTTCTGGCCATCGAAGCGGCACGTGAACAGGTTGCGCCTGGTGTCGCCAACGCCCTGGCCGCCGGGCAGCAGGCGCGCGCGTATGGCCCGCGACAGCGGCGCAGTGGCGATCTGGAAGACTTTCAGCGGGATATAGGTCCGCGCCAGTGTCCGGTTCAGTGCCCCGCCATAGGCGTTGGTGGCGATCACCACCTTGCCCGCACGCACGGCGCCGGATGCGGTCGTCAAGGTCCAGCCATCCGCAGCGCGGTCGATGGAAGCGACGCGCGTCTGCTCGAAGATCCGCGCGCCGGCTTTTTCGGCGGCATCGGCCAGGCCGCGCGCATACTCGACCGGATTGAGGACGCCGCCCGAGTTATCCATCCAACCGCCGGCGTAGCCGCCGATACCGGTGAGCGTCGTGACCGCCTTGGCATCGAGCGTTACGGTCGGCCTGCCCCGCGCCGCCCATTGCTCGGCGCGCGATCGCGTCTTTTCCAGCGCGGCGGACGAATGCGCCGGCTGGATCCAACCATTCTGCACAGCGTCGCATTCGATGCCATGCCGCTTGATCAGGCCGAAGACCAGGTCAGCGCTTCCCGCGGCGAAATCGATCAGCCTCCCGCCGCGCTCGGGTCCGAGTTCGGTGATGATGTCGTCTGGATCCCGCTTGGCAAAGTTCGGAACGACGAAGCCGGCATTCCGGCCGGTCGCACCACAGGCAATGAATTCGGCTTCGAGGACCGCGACCGAAAGCCCCTTCTCGGCGGCATGCAATGCCGTCGACAGGCCGGAAAAGCCGCCGCCAACGATTGCGAGATCGACGTCGAGCCCGCCTTGCAGCGTGCCCCGGTCGCGGCGGTTGCGGCTGACGGCATGCCAGAGTGAAACGCCATGCACGTCTTGCCGGATCATGGCATTCATGGTCCGGCCTCGTTCTCGCTGGCCGCCGCCTTTGTCTGTTTGCCGGGCTTCGGCCGGCGCGGCCGGTCGCCGAACAATCCGTTCGGCCGGATCAGCAGGATGACGCAGAGCATGACGCCGATGGCGACGATCTGCAGCGAGGCCGCGCGTGCTTGCTGCTCGGGCGCAAACAGCACGCTGGTCAGCGTGCCCGACCCCGCCCATATCGCCCAGACCAGGATGCTGCCGGCAATGGCGCCGGCATTGCTGCCCGAGCCGCCGACGATCAGCATCACCCAGACCTGGAAGGTCAGGATCGGCAGATAGTTATCGGGCGCGATGAAGCCGGTGAAATGCGCCTGCAAAGCGCCGGCCAGCGCCATGATGGCGCCGCCGACGGCAAAGGCCTGGACGCGGTAGAAGCGCGCGCTCTTGCCCAGCGAAATCGCCGCTCGCTCGTCCTCGCGCAGCGCCTTGAGCACGCGGCCCCAGGGGCTGCGCGACAGGTGCTCCAGAGCGAGATAGGCGATCAGCGTCACAGCCGAAACGACGGCGAGGTTCGACACGTTGAACAACAGCGGCGTTTCGGCAAGGCCGCCGAACGGGCGCGGGATGAAACCGATGCCGAACGGGCCGCCCGTGAGTTTTTGCGCGTTGAGCGCGACCAGCTGCACGACGACGGCGACGCCGAAGGTGGTGATCGCCAGGTAGTCTGATCGCAGACGCAGCGTGGCCATGCCGGTAATTGCTGCGGCGATACCGCCGACGATCATGGCGCCCGCCCAGCCGGCCAGGATCGGCAGACCGAAGCCGCCGAAGCGCGCGGCATCGTCCGGGGTCGTGAGCAGCGCCGATGTATAGGCGCCGATGGCGACGAAACCGGCAAGACCGACATTGAAAAGGCCAGTCAGCCCCCACTGCAGATTGAGCCCCAGTGTGACCAGCGAAAAGATCAGTGCGGTGGTCAGGAAGAAGGCGCCGTAGCCGAGCAGGTCCATCAGCGTTCCCTCACACCAAACAGGCCGATCGGCCGCACGAACAGCACCGCCATCAGGATGATGAAGGAGATTGCGGCGCGCCATTCGGCGCCGATCAGCTGCACCGCACCGGCTTCGGCAAGGCCAATGATCAGGCCGCCGAGCACGGCGCCCGGTATGCTGCCGATGCCGCCCAGGATGGCGGCGGCGAACATCGGCAGCAGCATGTCGAAGCCCATGAACGGGCGGATCTGCACCAGAATGCCGATCATCACGCCGGCCACACAGGCCAGCGCCCCGCCGATGATCCAGGTGACGCGCACCACGGAGGCAACATCGATGCCGACGATGCGGGCCAGGGCCGCATTCTGGCTCAGCGCCTGCATGGAGCGGCCGGTCTGCGTGCGTGTCATCAACAGATGCACGCCGAGCACCAGCACTGCGGTCAGCAGCAGCAGCGCGATCTGATCGGGCGTGATGCGGATGCCGAAGCCGACCGGCATGGCGATCTGGATCGCCCGGCTGAAATAGGTCGGGCGTGAGCTGAAGGTGAATTCGAGCAGGCTGCGCAGCGCCATCGAGGCGCCGAAGCTCGCCATCACCACGATGATGGCTTGCCCCTGCGAGCGCAGCCGCGAAAACAGCACCTTGTCGAGCAACAGCGCCAGCAGGGCGGTGAAAGTCATGCCGACAACCAGCGCAACCAGCAGCGACCAGCCGAAGGACAGCGGTCCAATGGGCTCCACCTTGCCGAACATCGCGCCGATGGTGCTGACGACGGCGAGCGTCGCATAGGTGCCCCAGGCCATGAAGTCGCCATGGGAGAAGTTCGAGAAGCGCAGGATCGAATAGGTGAGCGTCACGCCAATGGCGCCGAGGCCGATCATCGAACCGGTCAGCAACCCATCGACGACAAATTGCAGGCTCATGCCGCGCCTCCCTTGCCGGCGTGAGGGCGTTGGCCGAGATAGAGTTCGGCGACGACAGGATCGTTCCACAATTCGGACGCCACACCCTCGTGCCGGTCCTTGCCTTCGACCAGCACATAGGCGCGGTCGCCGATGGCCAGCGCTGCCTTGGCGTTCTGTTCGACCAGCAGGATGGTGACGCCGGACCTGCGGATGCCGGCCAGCATCTCGAACACCATCGATACGAATTTCGGCGAGAGGCCGGCCGATGGCTCGTCGAGCAGCAGCACCTTGGGATGGACGATCAGCGCACGTGCGACGGCGAGCATCTGCCGCTGTCCGCCCGACAGATTGCCGGCGGCGGTGCGGCGCTGGCGGACGAGGTCGGGGAAGGCCGCATACATTTCCTCGATGCGGGCAGGGATTTCGCGTCGCTCGAGGATGCCGCAGGCGACCTTCAGATTGTCCTCGACCGACATCAGCGGGAAGATGTTCTCCGTCTGCGGTACGAAGGCCAGGCCGAGCCGAACCATGGTGTGCGCGGGAGCGGCGGTGATGTCCTTGCCGTCCAGAAATACGGTGCCGCCGGTGATCGGGACAAGGCCGGCGATCGCCTTGATGAAGCTCGACTTGCCGGCGCCGTTGGGGCCGAGCACGACGACGATCTCCCCCTTGCCGACGGTGATCGAGGCGCCGCGCACAATCGGCACGCCGGGCTCATAGCCGGCCTCGAGATTGCGGACGTTGAGGACAGTTTCGCTCATGCCGCACCTCCGAGATAGGCCTCGATGACGCGCGGGTCGCGGGCGACCTCTTCCGCCGTGCCTTCGCTGAGCAACTGGCCGCTCGCCATGACGAGGACGCGATGGCAGAGCCGCGTCACCATGTCGATATTGTGCTCGATCAGCAGAAAGGTGATGCCGTGCGCGTTGATGTCGCGGATGCGGTCGATGATGATCTCGAGCAGCGTCGCGTTGACGCCGGCGGCCGGTTCGTCGAGCAGGATGATCGCCGGATCGGCCATCATGACGCGGGCGAGTTCGAGCAGCTTGCGTTGACCGCCGGAAAGCACGCGCGCCGGTTCGTGCGCCAGCCGAGCGAGCGAGACGAGCTCGAGCAGCTCGAGTGCCTTTGCCCTGGCTGCTCTTTCCTGTGCCGCCACTCGCCACGGCGTGACGAAGTTGGCGAGCAATTTTTCGCCGGCTTGGCCCTGCGCCGCCAGCATGATGTTTTCGATCAGCGTCAGATTGGGCAGGGGGCGCGGGATCTGGAAGGTGCGGCCAAGACCACGGCCGATACGCAGATGAGCGGCTTCGCCGGAGACGCGCGTGCCATTGAGCAGGATATCGCCGCTGGTTGGCAATATGCTGCCCGCCAACAGATCGAACATCGTCGTCTTGCCGGCGCCATTCGGCCCGATCAGGCCGAGGATTTCGCCCGCTTTGACATCAAACGAGACATCGTTGACGGCGACAAGGCCGCCAAAACGCCTGACGACGTTTCGTGCCGTCAGAACTGGCGCACGGGTCTCCTGCCGTTGGCGCTCCGCTGCATCGCTCATCAAACCCTCTGGCCGAAGACGATCGTTGTCGCCTCCTGATTTTTGATTTGTGATCACACTTGCTTTGATCACGCTATTCGGCTTTAATTTCATTCGCAAGCCGAAAACGGGGCAAATGCCGGTAATGCAGAAGGCTGCCATCGAAAAGAACAACGAGACGATCGCAGCCCAGCTTACGCCGGTCGGCCGCGAGACGGTGCAGGATCGCGTCTATTCCGAGTTGCGCCGTGCTCTGATCGGTGGCCTTTTCGAGCCAAACCAGGTGCTGACCATCCGTGGTCTTGCCGATGCGCTGGTCACCTCGACCATGCCGGTACGCGAAGCGCTCGGCCGGCTGATCACGGAAAAGGCGCTGGAGGCGCTGCCCAACCGTTCCGTGCGCGTGCCGCCGATCACGCTGGAGCGCATCGACGACCTCCTGCGTGCCCGCTCCCTCATCGAAGGCGAAGCGATAGCGCTTGCCGCCAGGCGCATGAGCCC
The DNA here is from genome assembly GCF_040320665.1 of Mesorhizobium sp. M0626. NCBI lineage: Bacteria > Pseudomonadati > Pseudomonadota > Alphaproteobacteria > Hyphomicrobiales > Phyllobacteriaceae > Mesorhizobium > Mesorhizobium sp. M0626. Next base: position 139,781 of record NZ_JAMYQD010000007.1, read on the forward strand.
GCGCCAGATCGCATCGATCGAAGCCATGCTGGGCGAGTGGGACGAGATGCGGGCCCTGAAGCACAAGAAGGATATCGATCGCGAAGCGACGCTCAACCAGAGCTTCCATTTTGAGATCTACCGCTGCTGCGGCTCGGCTGTGCTGATCCCGATGATCGAAAGCCTCTGGCTTCAATCGGGTCCCTGCATCCGCGTCGCCATCTATGCCTTCTCCGAGGCAGGCGAGGTTGATACCGCCCACTATCATCGTCGAATTGTCGCGGCACTTGCCAAACAGGATGCGCAAGCGGCGCGCGAGGCGCTGGTAGCCGACATCAGCCGCCCCTTCGCCTTCCTGCGCGACAAACTTCAATCGGCGAAGGACTGACATGCCCAAGCCCGCCATCGGCATCACAGAACCACGCTCGAAGCTTTCCGTGACGGCGCTGCTATTGCCCGAAAAGGCGCCGGAGAATGCCGCCTTCCTGCTGGCGTATCTGGCGCAGCCACGCATCATCCCAGGCATCCATGCGATGTGGACAGGACCGGAAATCTCGTGCCCGGTTCCGTCAGCCGATCTCCACGGCCAGGCCTATGCCCAGTCTTTGCCACCGGAGAATGCAACGCTGACGCCGCAGCCCGGCGATATCGTGCTGTCCTATGTGCCGCCACGCGTGTGGGGCGGCAATCCCAATGCCATCTTCGATATCGGCCTGTACTACGGGCAGGGGGCGCGGCTGCTGTTCCCGATCGGCTGGCTGGCCGGCAGCGTGGTCGCGCAAGTGCTTGCCGGAGAGCGCGATCAGTTTGCCGCCGCCTGCGGCGTCATCCGCCGCAACGGCGCCTGTGACATCACCTTCAGCCTGGTGGAGGCCTGAATGGCCGACGACAGTTTCGAACTCTTCGATCTGCGCGTCGAAGCGGTCATCCCCGAGGGCAAGCCGGTCTATTGCGGCGCCAGGGCCGGCGACTATTTCGAACTCAAGGGCGAAATGCTCTCGCTGCCGGCAGGGCAGGGCTTTTCGATCTATTCGATCTCGGCCGTGTTGCCGCTCCTGGCGGCAAAGCAGCGCCCGACGCATGCAAATGACTGGATGACCTCGGATGCCGAGATCGCCTGTCCCGATCCCAATTGCGCCAGCCGGCTCCGCATCGTCAGGCTTGCCAAGCGGCGGTTCAGCCATGCCGAAACCACGGCCGTGCCGCTGCCGAAGGAGACCGACAAGGGATGACCGCCAGGACCATCGAACTCAGCCCCGGCTATGGGATCTCGCGAGTCATCCGCGGTGGCTGGCAGCTGGCCGGCGGGCATGGCGCCGTCGACCGCAGCCAGGCGGTGACCGACCTCATCGCCACTTTCGATGCCGGCATCTGGACCTATGACTGCGCCGACATCTACACCGGCGTCGAGGAACTGATCGGCGCCGCGCGCCTGCGGCTGGCCGGCGAGCGCGGTCTCGATGTCGCGGCCAGGATGAAGGTGCACACCAAGCTGGTGCCGGACCTCGAACGACTGGCAGGCATCAGCCGCGACTACATCAGGGGCATCGTCGATCAGTCGCTTCGCAGGCTCAAGACCGAGCGGATCGACCTCGTGCAGTTTCACTGGTGGGATTATGACCAGCCTCGTTACGTCGAGGCGATGGGTTGGCTCGACGAGCTTCGGCTGGAAGGCAAGGTGCGCAATCTCGGCACCACCAATTTCGATACGCCGAGGCTAGCCGAAATCCTCTCCGCGGGCATCCCGCTGGTCAGCCAGCAACTGCAATATTCAGTGCTCGACCAGCGGCCGGCAAACAGCCTTGCGGGCCTTGCCGCTAAGAACGGTGTCCGCTTCCTCTGCTACGGCTCGGTGGCGGGCGGCTTCCTCAGCGACAAATGGCTTGGCGTGGCCGAGCCCTCCACGCCGCTCGAAAACCGCTCGCTGGTCAAATACAAGCTGATCATCGACGACTTCGGCGGCTGGGAGCTGTTCCAGTCCCTGCTCAAGGCGCTGAAAGCGGTCGGCGATCGCCACGGCGTCGACATTGCCACCATCGCCTCGGCATGGGTGCTCGAGCAGCCGCAGGTCGCGGCCGTCATTGTGGGTGCGCGCAACCAGGCACATGCGCTGGCCAATACGAAAATCATGGACGTCGCGCTCGACGCCGACGATCGCGCGCGGATTGCTGCCGCCATCGCACAAGGCACCGGCCTCGCGGGCGATGTCTACGCGCTGGAGCGCGACCGTCATGGCCGCCACGGCTCGATCATGCATTACAACCTCAATGCGGGGAAGAAATGAGCGGAGAGCCTTCCCTTTTTTCGCGTGCCAGCGCTGAAATCATCGACCTGCATCGCTTCTTCGTCGACTGGTTTGTCGCCGCGCGAGCCGACGCTGTGGAGTTCGGCCGCTTCGAGGCTGTCATGGGCGAAGGCCTCACCATGGTGGCGCCGAATGGCCAGATCCTCGATCGCGACGCGGTCGTAGATCATGTCCGGACAAGCCGCGCCACTTGCGACGACGGTTTTGCCATATCGATCGAGGACATCAGGCCGGGTTGGCAGGACGCGGACACGATCGTCATCTTCTACATCGAGGCGCAACTGCGCGCCGGCAAACACAGTCGCCGGCAGTCCAGTGCGGTCTTCACCACCAGTTCATCGGCACCAAACGGCGTCGAATGGCGGCATCTGCATGAGACCTGGCTGCAGGCGCCGGAAGGCTGAACAGGCAAAAGTTCAAACAAGAAAAGGGGAACGGCAATGAAGAAGACGATACTTCAAATCACCACAGCACTGGCTCTCGTGACGATGGCCGGCGCCGCACACGCAGCGGACTGCAAGATCACCGTCGGCCTGGTCATGGAGCTCACCGGTCCGGCCGGCGAATACGGCCAGGCCGGCGCGAAGTCCGTCGAAATGGCCTTCCGCGACATCAATGAAGCCGGTGGCGTACGCGGCTGCGATCTCGCAACCGACACGCGCGACAGCCAGAGCCAGGGCAATATCGCGGTCGATGCCGCGACCCAGCTGGTACAGGTCAAGAAGGTGCCGGTGATCATCGGCGGCATCATCTCCTCGGTGTCGATCCCGATTTTGACCTCGGTCACCGGGCCGGCCAAGATCGTGCAGGTGTCGCCGGCTTCATCCTCGCCGACGCTGACCGCCCTTGGCCGCGACGGCAAGACCAACGGCATCTTCTTCCGCACCATCACGTCGGACGCGCTGCAAGGCGTGGCCGCCGCCAAATACGCCATCGACAAGGGCTTCAAGAAACTGTCGATCATCCATGTCAACAACGACTTCGGCGTCAACATGGTGGCCGAATTCTCGCGTGCCTACAAAGCGCTCGGCGGCACCATCGTCTCCGACACGCCCTACAACGAAAAGCAGTCGAGCTATGCTTCGGAAGTGACGGCGGCGATGGGAGGCGAGCCGGACGGACTCTACCTCGTCAGCACGCCGGTCGACGGCGCAACGGTCGCCCGCACCTGGATATCGCAGGGCGGCGTGCAGAAATTCCTGCTCAATGACGGCATGAACAGCCCGGACTTCATCGAATCCGTCGGCGCCGATTATCTGAAGGATGCCTATGGTACCTCTTCCGGCACCAGCCCGACGGCATCCACCGACTATTTCCTGAAAAACTACAAGGAGTTTTCGGGCATCGAACCGTCGAACCCGGCAGCCGACCGTTCCTATGATGCCGGCGCCATTGTCGGTCTCGCCATTGCCATTGCCGGCTCCGAGGATCCAGCCAAGATCAAGGATGCCATGTACAAGGCGGTCGATCCTGCCGGCACACCGATCTATGCCGGCAAGGACGAGTTCGCCAAGGCGCTCGGCCTGATCAAGAATGGCAAGCCGATCCGCTATGAAGGCGTCATCGGTCCGGTCAGCTTCGACAAATATGGCGACATCACCGGCCCGTTCCGGTTGTGGAAGATCGTCGACGGCAAGGTGACGACGGACGGTGAAATGACAACCGACGACGTCAACGCGCTGCAGGCGAAATTGCAGTAGGCGCTGGTACATTGTCCGGCGCGATCTCCGTTCGATCTCTGGGAGATCGACGCCGGACAAGCAGTCCAACATCGGCGCTGGTTACGCGGTCAAGCGCGAAATCAGCCGGGTCAATATAACGACAGGCGGCTGGCCGGGCATGAAGACCTGCGGATTGGAGAGGGCGCCAACGATATGACCCACATAGTCTGATTTGTCGTAGCCGATTGACGATATCGGGTAGGCGTCGAAATTGGTCAGGGACACATTGTCGAAGCCATAGAGGCGGAAGCGGCTGGGCCGGCTGTCGGGGAAATCCGCCCGGCAGACATCCAGAACACCCATGGCCATCGCGTCGGACGTACAAAAGACCGCATCGGGACAGCCGCGTCCCGTCAGGCCGGCGGCTGCCGCATAGCCCGACTCGTAGGAATAGTCTCCCTGGACCGTCTGCAGCAGTTCAATTCCATGATGCCGGAACGCTCCGAGGTAGTGGCCGATGCGCAGCTGTTCGACTCGCGAGGACGAACGGCCGGTCAGCAGGCTGGCCGTGCGCGCGCGCTTGGCCGCCGCATCCGCCACGGCCTCGGCGATGCCGACGCCTTCATCGGGAATGACGGTGGGTGACAGATCGTCATGCAGTCCGTTCAGCATGATGACCAGGTTCGAGCGAAACATGCGCCGCACCGTCGCTGCATCGGCAAAGTCGGAGAACACCACGGCGGCATCGACATGATAGGCAACGCCGTTGCGCAGAAAATCCTCGACCCCTTCCGCCGAGCCGATGCGGATGAGGATGACCTGCTTGCCGATCGACTGGATTGCGTCGAGCAGCCGGTCGAACAGGTCGAGATCTGAAAGGTCGTGAATGTGGTTGACCACGACGGCAACCAGATTGACGGTCTTGGTGGTCAGGCTTTGCGCCAGGAGATTGGGTTTGTAGCCGAGCTGCGCGGCGGCCTGCACGACACGTTCGCGTTTGTCCGCCGAGACCGGTCGCGGTCCGCTCGACAGCGCACGGCTGGCCGCGGCACGCGACACGCCTGCCAGCCGCGCGACATCGGCGATCGTTGCGACGGCGCCTCGACTGTGCGCCGATCGGTTGCCGGTAGTGGGTGTCACCACAGCGGGTTGAGCGCCGGCGGGTTGGAGCCCGGCCCCCACCACTTCTTGTAGGTCGCCTCGTAGGTGCCCGACTGGATGAAGTCGGACACGAACATGTCGAGCCAGCGGACGAATTCGGGATCGCCCTTGGCGACCGCGATGCCGATCGGATCGTTGGAATAGAGGCCAGGCAGCGTCACCAGGCTCGGTGTCTTGGTTGCGAGGTAATCGAGCAGCGAGGAATCCTCGATCGCCGCATCGACGCGCTTCTGTTGCAGCTGCAGAACCCCGTCGGGCGCGAACTGGTCGACATAGACGAGCTCTGCGTCCGGCACGGCTGCCTTGAGGAAGGTTTCGCCCGTGGTGCCGCGGCCGACGACAACCTTCTTGCCGGCGAGCCCCTTGAGGTCGGTTATCCCGGCATCCTTCTGGACGATGACGCGCAGCCCGGCCCGGTTGTAGGGGATGGTGAAGTTGACGGTCTTGGCCCGCTCGAGCGTTGCCGAGGTGTTTGCGACCGCGACATCGATCTGTCCCGACACCAGCATGGAAATACGCGCATCGCCCGAGACGTCGACGAACTCGACCGGCACGCCGAGCTTTTGCGCCAGCAGCGTCGCGACATCGACATCGTAGCCGACAGGGTTGTTTTGTGCATCCCGAAAGCCGATCGGCTCGCCGCCGAGCGATACGCCGATGCGAATGGTGCCGCGTGAGCGGATGTCGTCAATCATGCCGGCAAGGGCTGGAAATGCCGAACCGGCCACGATGGCCAGCGCGGCGAAGGCACGCAGTACGGTTTTCATGGTTCCTCTCCTTATTTTCAAGTGACGCGTCTTGCCGCCCGCAATTCGGGTGCGGACATAGAATCCTTCCAGAGCCAGTAGCGGACCTCGCCCTCGCATCTGAAATTCACCACCTCGTGGTTCTGCTCGGCGTCCACGGCGTGGATGACCACTCCGGCCAGGAAGCCGGTGTCGAGTTCAGCCAGTTCCTCGACCGCCAGCGCGACCGCATCCGACAGGGATCGGCCAAGCTTCATGGCCAGCACGACGGTCCGCGCGGTCGCGCAACGCATCGTCATCTCGCCGGTGTGGGTGCACGCCGCCGCGCCATAGCGGCTGTCGGCGTAAAAGCCTGCGCCGGGAATAGGAGAATCGCCGAGCCGGCCCGGATATTTCCAGGCCCAGCCCGAGGTCGAAGTCGCGGCATGGATGCCGCGCCGCGCATCCGCCGACAGGAAGACGGTGGTGTCGCGGACCCGCTCGGGATCGGTGATAGTACGGCTGAGCGGCGCCAGATCGATATCGGGGAATTTCGCCAGCTGTTGCGGTGTGAGTTCCTGTTGCAGCCGCACCCACCAGACGCGCTTGCTGTCCTCGAACAAGACTTCGTCTTCGGCAAAACCGATTTCGCTGGCAAAGCGCCGCGCCCCTTCGCCGGTCAGCATCACATGCGGCAGGCGCTTCATTACCTGCTGCGCCAGGGCAGCGACCGCCAAGGTCCTTGGCACGGCGCCGACTGAACCGACCTCTCTTGTATTGCCGTCCATGACGCCGGCGTCGAACTCCATCTCGCCCAGCATGTTCGGCCAGCCGCCATAACCGACGCTGCGAACCTTGACCTCTTTCTCCACCATGCCGATGCCGGCAACCATCGCGTCCAGGCTGACGGCGCCATCGCGCAGCATTTGCACCGAGGTTTCGAATCCCGGCCATGCTTCGTTGTTGGCTAACAGCAGCATTCCTAGTCCTTGCGCATCTTGGAGAGAAACTGCGCAACCCGCGGCTGCGCCCGGCCGCCGTCCGCGGCGAAGAAACGATCCGTTGGCAGATCGACCACCAGCCTGCCCTTGTCGAGGAAGACGATGCGGTTGGAAATCTCGCGCGCGAATTCGATCTCGTGGGTGACGAACAGCATCGTCGTGCCTTGCGCGGCGAGCTTTGCCAGGATGGCCAGCACCTCGGAAGTCATTTCCGGGTCGAGCGCGCTGGTCACTTCATCGAGCAGCAGATAGCGCGGCTGCATGGCGAGCGCCCGGCAGATGCCGACACGCTGGCGCTGCCCGCCCGACAACTGCGCCGGGTAGGCGTTGGCCCGATCGGCGAGGCCGACGGACTCGAGCAGCTTGCGCGCCAGCGCCTCGGCCTCAGGGCGCGGCATCTTCAGCACCTCGATCGGGGCGAGCGTAATGTTCTGAAGCGCGCTCATATGCGGATAGAGGTTGAACAGCTGGAAGACGGTGCCTGAGCGCTTGCGCGCCTCGGCCAGCTCCTTCGGCTTGCTGACATCGAAATCGTCGACCGTGATGCGGCCCGACTTCAGCTTTTCGAGGCCGTTGATGCAACGGATTAGTGTCGACTTGCCGGACCCCGACGACCCGAGGATCGAGACCACTTCGCCGGGCGCGATCGTCAGGTCGACGCCGTCCAGCACAGTGACCTCGCCGAACGCTTTGTGCACGTTTTCGATCTTGAGCATGTTAAAGCCCCCGCCAGGCGCTGTGCGCCCGCAGGCGGTTTTCAAGACGCTCGCCAAGCAGGGCGACCAGCTTTGCCGCGCCATAGTAGAGCAGCCCGACGACGGTCCAGACCGCGAACGGCTTCAAGGTTCGCATGTTGAGGATGTGGCCAATCTTGGTCAGGTCGACGACGCCGATGACAGAAATCAGCGACGTCACCTGAAGCTGGTTGACCAGCAGCGCGACGAGCGGGCCGACCGCGAAGGCGGCAGCCTGGGGCGAAACGATATGGCGCAGGACCTGCCACCGGGTCAGGCCGAAGACACGCGCGGCCTCGACCTGCTCGCGTTCGATCGACTCGATCGCCGAGACCGCGATGACATAGACGAATGCCGCGGTGTTCGCCGACAGAGTGATGGTCGCTGCGGTGACCGGCGTCACCCTTATATGCAACAGCGCCGGCAGGCCGAAGAACACCAGGAACAGCTGCACCAACACCGGCGAGTTCTTCAACAGCTCCGACAGGAAGGTGACGACCTGGGCCAGAACCGGCACACGGTAGAACCGCACCAACGCCCAGCTCAGGCCAATCAGCAGTCCGATCAGAGAGGTGACGAGAAACAGCGCGATGTTGGTGCCGAGACCTTGCGCCAGCAGGATCAGGTCGTAGGAGGTGAAGTCGCTGAACCGCATCAGTCGACCGCCTCCATCATGTCCCGATTGAGATGGCGGTGGAGCAGGGTGACGCCCAGCGAGACCAGATAGGTCAGGGCCGCATAGGCACAGAGCAGCACCACATAGACCTCGAAGGGCCGATAGGTCTGCGAGACCACGATCTGGGCCGAGCCGGTGAGCTCGTTGAGCGTGATGGTCGAGAGGATCGAGGACGTAAGGATCATGTTGATGAGCACGGATCCGAGCGGTCGCACGGAGGTGCGCAGCGCAATCGGCAGCACGATGCGGGTGAAGATCTTGCGCCTGGACAGGCCGCTCACTTCAGCGGCGTCGATGATGCCCTGGTCGATGGCGAGGATGCCGGCGCGAATGATGTCTGAGGCATAGGCGCCGCCGGCAATCGAAAGCGCCACGACGCCGGTGGTGAAGGCATCGATGTAAATGCCGAGCTCGGGCAGGCCGTAATAGAAGAAGAACAGCTGGACGATGAACGGCACATTGCGGAAGAGATCGACATAGACGAAGGCGATCCGTCGAAGCAGTGCCGAGGCGGAGGTGCGTGCGATCGCCACCAACGCGCCCATGACGACGCTTCCCACCAGCGACAGCGCGCAAGCCGCCGCCGTGAGTTCGGCGCCGCGCGCCAGAAAACCCAGATGCGGCAGAAGAATGGACAGGTCGAAATGCACCGGTGGTCTCCAGTGAAACCGGTTTCACTCTTTTGGCTTTCGCCTCGTCTGTCAAGATGCAGGGTCTGGTTGCCGGCCTGTGGATTGCATTCGTTGCGATGATTCCGGTTCGCCTCATGCGCGCTATGTCTCAAGCGCCGGCAATTCGCCGCCGGCTTTCAACTCGACGACGCCGCCTATGCCAGCCGCGCGTCGCTGCGATGGCGGCTGGGGCGGCGCCCTCGGTTTTGCCGATCCGGCGCCGGCGTCGGATTCGGCTACGTCACCAACCGCATGCTGGGTTTCGACGACGTCGATCCACGCCGCAAGGTATTGATTGATGCCGTTTACGACGCGCTCTGACGTAGGAGCGTTGGGGAGCCGTTATGCCCGGATGTTCCACATGGCGTCCGGCACAACCACCAGCTTGCCGACAAAGTCCTTGGCGATGAAGTCTGCCTGCGCCTTTTGAAAATCGGAGAGCCTGTAGACGCCGCCGACCAGCGGTCGGATCTTCTTCGCCTCGATATAACCGACGATGCGGCGGAAGTCGGCGCGGGTGCCCTGGCTTGAGCCATGCAGTTGCAGCTGCTTGAGATACATGGTCCGGAGATCGAGCTGCACGACCGGGCCGGCGATGGCGCCTGCCGTGGTGTAGCGGCCTTCAGGTCGCAGGATGCGCAGCAGGTCGTTGAAGATCGCGCCGCCGACGAGATCGGCGACCACATCGATCGGCTGGTCGCCAGTGGCTTCATTCACGGCGGCGGGAAGATCGGCAACGCCCCGGGTAATGACCGCTTCGGCGCCGATGTCGCGCACCGCCTGCTCCTTGCCCTTGCCGACGACCGCATAGGGAATGGCGCCGCGCGCCCGCGCCAGCTGCACGATGCCGGAACCGACGCCGCCCGAGGCGCCGGTGACCAGCACGCGTTCGCCGGCTTTCAGCCCGGAGCGCTCCAGCATCTGTTCGCCGGTGAGGTAGGCGCAGCAGAAGGTGGCGAGTTCGACGTCGCTCATTTCAGTATCGACGACATGCGCATTCTCGCCCGGCACCGTCTGGTACTCGGCGTACCCGCCGTCGCGACCGTGGCCCATATAGTCGATGTCGGCGAGCGAATCGTCGTCGCGGTTGTAGATCGAAAAGTCGACCATTACCCGTTCGCCGATACGGCCCGGGGAAACGCCTTCGCCGACGGCAGCGATGGTGCCGACCGTGTCGGTGCCCTGGATGCGCGGGAAGGTAAGCGTGTTGCCTTGCCGCCGCCACGTCGACACGGCGGCAGCGTCCTCCTCCGTGCCATAGGCGCCCTGGCGTACCCAGACATCGGTGTTGTTCATACCGCAAGCGCTGACCTTAACCAGCACCTCGCCGGCGGCAGGCACAGGCACTTTCACATCGCTGCGATAGACGAGCTTTTCCGGTCCGCCATGCCCGGTGAGCAGCACGGCGGCCATGGTGGCGGGGAGGGTCTTGGTCATGGCATTCACGGTCGATCTCAGAGATTGGAAAACACGCTGTTGACGGCATCGGCGGTTTTGGAAACGACGATGTCGGCTTCCTCACGCGTCAGGCAGAGCGGCGGCGCGAAGCCTAGTATGTCGCCCTGCGGCATGGCGCGGCCGATGACGCCGCTGGCGGCAAGTGCTGTCGCCACTTGCGGCCCGATCTTGAGCGAGGCGTCGAAGAACACCCGGTCGTCCTTGTCGGCGACAAATTCGACCGCCGCCAGCATGCCGTCGCCGCGCACGTCGCCGACGTGTCTGTGCCCGCCGACAGCCTTGGTCAGTTCGGCGCGGAAATAAGCGCCGGTCTCACCGGCGTTCGTCACCAGGTCCAGTTCGTCGATCAGTTCGAGATTGGCGACACCTGCGGCGACGCAGATCGGATGCGCGGCATAGGTCCAGCCATGGCCGAGCGAACCGAGCTTGTCGGAGCCCTGCACCAGCACCTGCCACATCTTGTCGGCAACGATGACGCCCGACAGCGGCGCGTAGGCCGAGGTCAGCCCCTTGGCGATGGTGATGAGGTCTGGCTTGATGCCGTAATGGTCGGAGCCGAACATGGTGCCCAGACGGCCGAAGCCCGTCACCACCTCGTCGGCGACCAGCAGCACGTCATACTTCTTCAGCACCGCCTGGATCTTCTCCCAGTAGCCGGCCGGCGGCGGCACGATGCCGCCAGTACCGAGGATCGGCTCGCCGATGAAGGCGGCGACGGTTTCGGGACCTTCGGCCAGGATCATCTCTTCCAGTCTGTCGGCGCAATGCTGCGAGAACTGCTCCTCGCTCATCGAGCGGTCGGCGCGGCGGAAATAGTAGGGCGCTTCGGTGTGCAGGACCGGCGCGCGCGGCAGGTCGAAGGCGTTGTGGAACAGGTCGAGCCCGGTCAGTGATCCCGTCATCACGCCCGAACCGTGATAGCCGCGCCAGCGCGAGATGATCTTCTTCTTCTCCGGCCGCCCAAGCACGTTGTTGTAGTACCAGATCAGCTTGATGTTGGTCTCGTTGGCATCCGAACCCGAGAGGCCGAAATAGACCCTCGACATGCCCTTCGGCGCGCGGTCGATGATCATCTTGGCCAGTGTGATCGAAGCCTCGGTGCCGTGGCCGACATAGGCGTGGTAATAGGCGAGGTTCTTCGCCTGGGTGGCGATGGCATCCGCGATCTTTTGGCGGCCATAGCCGACATTGACGCAATAGAGACCGGCAAAGGCATCGATGCTCTTCTTGCCATTGTTGTCCCAGACGGTGACGCCTTCACCGCCGGCCATGATGCGGGTCGGGCTCTCGCCCCGCGCATGCGTGCCCATATGGGTCGAAGGATGGAAGAAATGGTCGCGATCCCAGGCGTTGAGTTCGTTGGACTGGTCGAGCATTTTTTGACTCCTTGAGAGATGGCCGGACGGACTATGTGACGTCCAGACAGAGGTACTTCAGATCGGTGAAAGCTTCGAGCCCGTGGCGCGAGCCTTCGCGGCCGATGCCGGATTGCTTGACGCCGCCGAAGGGGATCGGCGCTCCGGTGATCTTGACGCGGTTGATGGCGACCATGCCGTAGTCGAGCGCGCGGCCCATACGTTGCTGGCGGGCGCCATTCTCGGTAACGACATAGGCGACGAGGCCATATTCTGTGGCGTTGGCACGGGCGATCACCTCGTCCTCACTGTCGAACGGCGTGACTGCGGCGACCGGCCCAAAGGTCTCCTCGCGCATGATCAGCGCTTCGTCGCTGACATCGGCCAGCAACGTCGGCTGGTAGAACAGCGGCCCGGCCTGATGCCGCTTGCCGCCGGTGAGGCAGCGCGCGCCATGGGCGACGGCATCGGCGACCTGTTCCTCGACCTTGGTCACGGCGCGCTCATGCATCAGCGGTCCGATATCGATCTTTTCGACAAGCCCATTGCCGGTCCGCAGCGCCTCGATGCGCTCGGCAAAGGCGGCGCAGAAGCGATCGTAGATCGGGCGCTGGACATAGATGCGGTTGGCGGCAAGGCAGTCCTGGCCTGACGTTGCAAACTTGGCATCGATGGCAATGCTCACTGCGTTGTCGACATCGGCGTCGGCAAAGACGATCAGCGGCGCATGGCCGCCAAGCTCCATCACCAGCCGCTTCATCGTCGGAGCACACTGTGCGGCGATCAACCGGCCGATCTCCGTCGAGCCGGTAAAACTCATGGCGCGGACGCGCGGGTCTTCGCACATGCGCCCGACGATCGTCGCTGCCTTGCCGGTGATGACGTTGAAGACACCGGCGGGCAGGCCGGCGCGCTCGCCGAGTTCAGCCAGCGCCAGCGCCGACAGCGGCGTCTCCGAGGACGGGTGTGCGACGATGGTGCAGCCGGCGGCGAGTGCGGCGGCCGCCTTGCGGGTCAGCATCGCCGCCGGAAAATTCCAGGGCGTGACGACGCCGACAACGCCGAGCGGCTCGCGCCTCACCATCATCTCGGCATTCGGCAGATGGCTGGTGACGCTCTCGGCGTTGAGGCGCTTTGCCTCTTCGGCATACCATTCGACGAAAGAGGCGGCATAGTCGATTTCGCCGAGCGATTCCTGCAGCGGCTTGCCTTGTTCCAAAGTCATCAGCAGGGCAAGGTCGTCTTTCGCCGCGATGATCAGCTCGAACCATTTTCGCAGAATTCTCGACCGCTCCTGCGGCAGCAGTGACCGCCAAGCCGGGAAGGCACGCGCGGCGGCACCGATTGCCCTTGTCGTTTGCTGCGCATCGAGCGCGGCGACAAACGCGACCGTCGCGCCTGTGGCCGGATCGGTGACTTCAAAGCTTTCGGCCGCTTCGCTCGCGGTCCAATGCCCATCGACATAGGCAAGCTCGCGCAGCAGCCGGCGGTCGGAGAGGCGGTCGAGCGCCTCATGGCGATGCGAGCGGGCAAAATGCGCGGACATGGTCGAGGCCTCCCGGTTCGGACGATGCGGGAAGACTATCCGTCACATGCAGACAGAGAGACTGTTTCGACGCCCTGAAGGAGAGAGACTCTCTCTATTGTGCCGTCCCGACAGACATTCTCTCCGGGCTTATGCCGACGCCGGCAGCAGGTCGGCTATCGGCAGCACGATTTCGTCCTTCACCGTCTTGGTGACGATGTAGGTGAAGTAGCGGTCGATGCCGATCTCGCGCTCCAGCAGGTCGTCGACCAGCCGCTGATAGGCGTCGATGTCGCGCGTCATCACCTTGACCACATAGTCGACGCCGCCGCCCACCGACCAGCAGGCGACGATTTCGGGGATGTCGCGGATGACGCGTTCGAAGCGGTCGAAATCGGCCTGGCGATGGCTGGCCAGCGTCACCTCCATCAACACGGTGGCGACCGGCGCCACCACGCGCATGGCGATCCTGGCGTGGTAGCCCGAGACGATGCCTGCCTTCTCCAGCTTGCGCAGCCGCATCCAGCACGGCGTCGGCGACAGCCCGACCTGTTCGGCCAGCGCCAGCTTGGTGATGCGCCCGTCGCGCTGGATGGCGTCGAGTATCCTGAGGTCGACCGCGTCGAGTTTCGATGTCATCGGCGTCCGCTTTTTGTCGGCATCACCATGACGGCGCATTATTTCGATTGTCAATTGCACTGATTTCGATCTCTATTAAGTCATGACATCATGGCAACCCGACCCTGCGCTCATCCGTCGGCCAGCCTATCAAACGCTGGCCGACCAGTTCGCCCGCGCCATTCATGACGGGCGGCTGGCCAACGGCGCGCGGCTTCCAACGCATCGAAGGCTGGCAGACGATTTAAAACTGTCGGTGCAGACGGTCAGCCGCGCCTACGAAGAACTGATCCGGCGCGGCCTGATTTCGGGCGAGATCGGCCGTGGCAGCTTTGTCCAGACGCAGCGCCGCGACCCGGAGCCGCCCTATCTGCCGGAGCGCCTCGGCGAGGTCATCGATCTGTCAATCCTGAAGCCGGTCTGCGAGCCGATGCATTTGGAGCGGCTGAAGCAGGCGCTGGGCTGGCTGGCCGAAAACCTGCCATCCAGTTCGGCGTTGTCGTTCCGGCCCAACATGGTGTTCCCGCGTCACCGCGCGGTGGCTGTCGAATGGCTGAAACTGTGTGGGCTCGACACCTCCGCACAGAATATCAGCCTGACCAATGGCGCGACCGCCGGGATGACCGTGGCGCTGATGAGCGTTGCGCCGCCGGGATCGACTGTCGCCACCGAGGCCATCGGCCACCACACGCTGGTGCCGCTGGCGCGCTATCTCGGCTTCAACCTGGAAGGCCTGCCGATCGACGGCAATGGCCTGATCCCGGAGGCGTTGGACGAGGTCTGCCGGCTCACCGACATTCGCGCGGTATTCGTGCAACCGTCGGTGATCAACCCGACGGCGACGCTGATGGACGCTCGGCGGCGCGAAGAGATCGCCGCGGTCGCGCGCAAGCACGACATCGCCATCATCGAGAACGATGTGCTGGGTCCGCTGATCGAGGACCGGCCGCCGCCGGTCGCCGCCTTTGCGCCGGAGCGCACGCTCTACGTCACTTCCTTCACCAAGATCACCGTACCTGGCCTGCGCATCGGCTATCTCGCGGCGCCCGACCGCTATGTCGCCGCCGTTGCCAACCGGCATCTGGTGTCGAACTGGATGGCGACGCCGCTGGTGGCCGAGATCGCCACCAAATGGGTGACCGACGGCACGGCGATGGAACTCGTTCGCTGGCAGCGCGCGGCATTGCGCCGCCGCCAGGACATCGCAGCCGAGGTGCTGGGCGGGGTTGGTTATCGCGCCAGGCGCGACGGGCTGCATGTCTGGTTGCAACTGCCCGCGGACCGTGCCGAGGAAAGCTTCGTCGCCCAGGCCCGCCTGCAAGGCGTGGCGATCGCGCCCGGCACCTCCTTCCGCATCTCGGATGCGCCCTGGCATCCGGCGGTGCGCATCTCGCTCGGCTCGACCACCGAGGGGGAACTGCGCGCCGGCCTCGGCGTTGTCACCAAGTTGCTGCTTGGCGATCCGGAGCATCTGCTGCTCGCAATCTAAGCGGGAATTGCTCTGGAATCATGCAGTGCCGGAAATATTGTCATGATTTTATTTTCCCAATTGACATGATTTGGCGCGTTCCGCATCGTTAAGGGCACAGGCTTCTCCAGCAGGGGAAATTCATTTGTCCTCACCCATCATCAAGGTCGACGCCATTTCGAAGAGCTTCGGCTCGTTCAAGGTACTGGACGGCCTGTCGATGCAGGTCATGCCCGGCGAGAAGCTGGCGCTGATCGGCCCGTCCGGCTCGGGCAAGACGACGATCCTGCGAATCCTGATGACGCTGGAGAAGATCGACGGCGGCCATATCCAGATCGATGGCGAGCAGCTCTATCACATGGAGCGCAACGGCCAGCTGCTGCCCGCCGACGAGCGGCACCTGACCAAGATGCGGCAGAAGATCGGCATGGTCTTCCAGCTGTTCAATCTGTTTCCGCACAAATGCGTCATGGATAACGTCACGCTGGCGCCGATGCTGACCAAGGGCACGCCTCGCGCCGCCGCTGAAAAGCGGGCCATGGAACTGCTCGACATGGTCGGCATGGCCGACAAGGCGAAGTCGATGCCGGCGCAGCTGTCCGGCGGCCAGAAGCAGCGCGTGGCGATTGCCCGTGCGCTGGCATTGTCGCCGAAGATCATGCTGTTCGACGAGGTGACGTCGGCCCTCGATCCGGAGCTGGTCGAGGAGGTGATGAATGTCATGCGCAAGCTCGCCGCAGAGACCGACATGACCATGCTGCTGGTCACCCACGAGATGGGCTTTGCCCACGACTTCGCCGACCGCGTGCTGTTCTTCGACCGCGGCAAGATCGTCGAAGAGGGCAAACCAGACGAGATTTTCCGCCATCCAAAGCAGGAGCGCACGCAAGGCTTCCTGAAGAAGATCATCGCAGCCGGACATCGTGTCTGACCGCTTTGCGGGGCGGAAGACCGCCCCAGACAAAACCAAGAAGACAACAAGGAGTTGGGAACAATGAAGAAACTTGGCATTCTGGCCGGCGTCGCCGGTCTCGCACTGACGGCGGTGCTCGCCGCGTCGAGCACCGGTTCGGCCGATGACAGCAAGCTCGAGCAATTGAAGGCGCAGGGCTTTGCCCGCGTCGCGATCGCCAACGAGCCGCCCTATACGGCGGTCGCCGCCGACGGCAAAGTTTCGGGTGCGGCGCCCGACGTGGCGCGCGAGGTCTTCAAGCGTCTCGGTGTTGCCGACATCGTCGCTTCGATCTCCGAATATGGCGCGATGATCCCCGGCCTGCAGGCCGGCCGCTTCGACGTCGTCACCGCCGGCCTGTTCATGAAGCCGGAGCGTTGCGCGGCGGTCGTCTATTCCGAGCCGGTGCTGTGCGACGCCGAGGCGATGTTGGTCAAGAAGGGCAATCCGAAGGGCTTCAAGAGCTACGAGGACGTCGCCAAGGACACGTCAGCCACCATCGGCGCGCCCGGTGGCGGCACCGAGGAGAAGCTGGCGCTCAACGCCGGCGTGCCGCGCGAGCGCGTCATCGTCGTGCCGGACGGCCAGAGCGGCCTGAAGATGCTGCAGGACGGTCGCATCGATGCCTATTCGCTTCCCGTCCTGTCGATCAACGACCTCGTCAAGAAAGCCAACGATCCGAACCTCGAAGTCATCGCCCCGGTGGTCGGCGCGCCGGTCTATTGCGACGGCGCCGCCTTCAAGAAAGGCGATGAGGCCCTGCGCGATGCCTTCGATGTCGAGCTCGCCAAGCTGAAGAAATCCGGCGAGTTCGCCAAGATCATCGAGCCCTACGGCTTCTCGGCGGCAGCAGCGATGTCGACCACGCGCGACAAACTCTGCGCGGCGAAATAGGGCCGTTTTGCCTTCTCCCCGTTCACGGGGAGAAGGTGGCCCGAAGGGCCGGATGATGGGCGGCGCCAGGTTCTGAGAATTTAGCGCTGCCCCTCATCTGTCTGCCGGCACCTTCTCCCCGTGTACGGGGAGAAGGAGCTAGAACCCAACCGTTGGAACCCGAATGACCCAGTGGTCCGGCTACCTCGGCCTGATATTGCAGGGAGCGCTTGTCACCATCGAGCTGACGCTGATGGGGTCGGTGCTCGCCCTGATCATGGCCTTCCTCGCCGGCATGGGCCGCGTGTCGCGCTTCTTTGCGCTGCGCTGGCTGGCCACCGCCTATATAGAATTCTTCCGCGGCACCTCGATCTTCGTGCAGCTGTTTTTTGCCTATTTCGTGTTGCCGTTGATCGGCCTCGAACTGACGCCGCTGCAGGCGGGTGTGCTGGCGCTGGGCCTCAATGTCGGCGCCTATGCGGCCGAGGTGGTACGCGGCGCCATCCAGTCGGTCGGCCGCGAACAATATGAGGCCTGCATCGCGCTCAACCTCGGCCGCTGGCAAGGCATGCGCCATGTCATCCTGCCGCAGGCGCTGCTGGTCATGCTGCCGACCTTCGGCAACAATGCCATCGAACTGCTCAAGGCGACCTCCGTGGTGTCGCTGATCTCGCTCGCCGATCTCACCTTTCAGGCGCAGGTCGTGCGCTCGCAGACCGGCAACACGCTGGCGCCGTTCACCACCATCCTGATCATCTATTTCGCCCTGGCGCTGATCATCTCCTGGGGCGTGCGTTCTCTGGAACGCCGCATGGCGCGCGGCCTCGACGGGGTGCGCGTCTGATGGCCAATGCCCTTCTGATAAATTGGGCCTCCTGATGGATTGGGATTGGAACTTCGTCTGGGAGATCCTGCCGACGCTGATCCAGGGCGTGAAGATCACCATCCTGGCAACGCTGCTCGGCTCCGTGCTGGCCGCTATCGTGGGTCTGGGCATCGCGCTGGCGCGACGCTCGCCCAACAAGGTCCTGTCGCGCACCGTCGGCTGGGCGGCCGAATTCATCCGCGGCACGCCACTTCTGGTGCAGCTCTATTTCATCTTCTACGTGCTGCCGGATTTCGGCATCCTGTTGCCGCCGCTGGTCGCCGGCGTCATCGGGCTCGGCTTGCACTACGGCACCTACACGGCGGAAGTCTATCGCGCCGGTATCGACAACGTGCCGCGCGGCCAGTGGGAGGCGGCCAAGGCCTGCAATCTGAGCGCCACGCAGACCTGGACCAACATCATCATTCCGCAAGCGATCCCACCGATGATCCCGGCTTTGGCCAACTATTTCATCGCCATGTTCAAGGAGACGCCGCTGCTGTCGGCGATCACCGTGCTGGAGCTGATGAACCAGGCCAAGAGCGTCGCCAACACCTATTATCGCTACATCGAGCCGATCACGCTGGTCGGCGCCTTCTTCCTCGTCATCAGCCTCTTCTCGGTCGTGCTGCTGCGCTGGCTGGAACATCGCTACGGCAAGATCGAAAGGTAATTCTCAAGATGAAACCGCTGCCCAAAATCAGGCTGACGCCGACAATGCCGGCGCTCGACGCGCGTCCGCTGGAAAAGCGCGTCGGCCTGATCATCCTTGCCACCGACCACACCAGCGAGCCGGACTTTCGCCGCATGGTGGCGAGCGAGCGGGTCGGCGTCTATGTCGCGCGCATTCCCTACAAGAATCCAACTACGCCGGAGAATTTGCGCAAGATGCAGCCGGAGCTTGCGGCGGGCGCGGCGCTGATCCTGCCCGACGAAAACCTCGACGCGATCTGCTACTCCTGCACCTCGGCCTCGGTGGTGATTGGCGACGCTGAAATCGAGGCCGCAATCCAGTCTGCCAAGCCGGGTGTTCCTGTGGTCACGCCGCCGATGGCCGGCCTGCGCGGGCTGCAGGTGCTGGGCGCGAAAAAGATCAGCATCCTCACCCCCTACACCGTCCAAACCTCCAGGCCGATGGCGGCTTACTTCGCCGCACGTGGCTTCGATATCCTCAGCTTCACCTGTCTCGGTTTCGAGGACGATCGCGAGATGGCGCGCATTGCGCCGGCAGCGATCGTCGACCTGGCTCGTGAGGCGACGCATGCGCAGGCCGATGCACTGTTCGTGTCCTGCACCGCATTGCGCGGAGCGCTCGCGGTTCCCGGCATGGAACAGGCGATCGACCGCCCGGTCGTCACCAGCAATCAGGCCAGCGCCTGGAATTGTTTGCGGTTGTGTGGCGACGGGACGTCGCATCCCGAATTTGGCCGTCTGATGACGCTGCCTTTGCCGCGCGATTGACGATCATGACGACAGTCACCCTTAACGATATTCGTGCCGCCCGGGAGCGAGTTGCCGGCAAAATCGAACGCACGCCGACAGGGTTATCTCACAGCCTTTCCGAACGACTGGGCATCCCCGTCCACCTCAAGCTTGAACACCGCCAGACCACCGGCAGCTTCAAGCTGCGCGGCGCCTCGAATGCCGTTGCTTCGCTGAGCGCCGAGGAGAAGGCGCGCGGCGTGGTCGCGGCGTCGACCGGCAATCATGGCCGTGCGCTGGCCCATGCTGCGAAGCTCGAAGGCATGCGTGCGGTGATCTGCATGTCGCGACTGGTGCCGGGCAACAAGCTCGACGAAATCCGTCGGCTTGGCGCGGATGTCCGCATCATCGGCAACAGTCAGGACGAGGCGCAGCAGGAGGTCGAGCGGCTGGTGGCGCAAGAGGGGCTGGTGATGTTGCCGCCCTTCGACCATCCCGCCATCGTCGCCGGGCAAGGCACGCTCGGACTGGAGATGATCGAGCAGGTCCCGGATGCCGCTCTCGTCCTGGTGCAGCTCTCCGGTGGTGGACTCGCCTCGGGCATCGCCGCCGCCGTCAAGGGCGTCAGCCCCGGGACAAAAATCATCGGCGTTTCGATGGCGCGCGGCGCGGCGATGAAGGCCAGCCTCGATGCCGGCCGTCCGGTCGAGGTCGAGGAGTTGCCGACACTGGCGGATTCGCTCGGCGGCGGCATCGGTCTCGACAACCGGCTGACCTTCGCCATGTGCCGCGATCTGCTCGACGACGTCATCCTGCTCAGCGAGGACGAGATCGCCGCCGGCATCCGCCATGCCTATGAACAAGAGCGCGAGATCGTCGAAGGCGCCAGTGCGGTCGGCATCGCTGCGCTACTCGCCGGCAAGGTCAGGGCGACCGGGCCGGTGGTCGTTCTTCTCTCGGGCCGCAATATCGACATGAACACGCATCGCAAGATCGTCTGCGGTGACGCAATCGCGGAGCGCGCGGCATGAAAACTCTCCCACGCCGAATTCCCGCCCACCCCCCTCTGTCCTGCCGGACATCTCCCCCGCAAGGGGGGAGATCGGCAGCTTCGATGCGGTCGCTATTCTTGCTGCGCTGGAGATTGGCGAAGGCAGGAGTGCAGTCCAATCTCCCCCCTTGCGGGGGAGATGGCCGGCAGGCCAGAGGGGGGTGCGACGGAACACTATCCTTCGTGGTGCGCGCTAGTATGGAGCGCGACACATGAGCCGGATGACGATCCTCACCGAGAAGGAACTGCGCACAATCGTGCCGCTCGATCTCGACGCGGCCGCCTGCGTCGAAAACGCTTTCCGCGCGCTCGCCACATTGCCGGTGGCGATGCCGCCGATCCTGCGGTTGGACATTCACGAGCAGCGCGGCGAGGTCGATGTGAAGTCGGCCTATGTGCCTGGAATAGACGGTTTCGCCGTTAAGATAAGCTCCGGCTTCTTCGACAATCCGAAGCTCGGTCTGCCCAGCGGGGGCGGCATGATGGTGTTGCTCTCGGCAAGAACCGGTGTGGTCGAGGCGCTGCTGCTGGACAATGGCTATCTCACAGATGTCCGCACCGCTGCTGCCGGCGCCGTCGCGGCGAAGCATCTGTCGCGGCCGGATTCGTCCGTCGCCGCAATCTTCGGCGCCGGCGTGCAAGCCGGGCTGCAACTCGAAGCGCTCATGTTGGTGCGGCCGATCGCCGAGGCACGTATCTGGGCGCGCGATGCGGTCAAGGCGGAGACGGCCGCAGGCGCGCTGCGCGAAAAGCTCGGCATTCTCGTGCGCGCCGAGCCGGATGCAGCCAAAGCAACCATCGGCGCCGACATCATCGTCACCACCACGCCCTCGACCGAGCCGCTGATCAAGGCCGGCTTTGTCGTTGCCGGGCAGCACATCACCGCCATGGGCTCGGATGCCGAACACAAGAACGAGATCGCGCCGGCGATCCTGCGCATGGCCGATCTCTATGTCGCCGACAGCGCCAAGCAGACACGGCGTCTGGGAGAACTGCATCACGCCATCGCATCGGGCGTGATGGGAGCCGATGCCGCGGTCACCGAACTCGGCCAGATCATCGCCGGCGAACGGCACGGAAGGCGCTCACCCAGCGACATCACCATCGCCGACCTCACCGGCACCGGCGTGCAGGATACGGCGATCGCCACGCTCGCTCGCAACCGGGCGCGGGCGGCAAATGCCGGAACCATTTTTGAAAGCTGATGCTGGCCGCAAGGCCCAACAAACGAGGACCAAGAACAATGCAACCGAACCTGAAATTCTCGCGCGCCGAATTTGCGGATCGCCTCGCCAAGACGCGGAAAGCCATGGAGGGGAAAGGCGTCGATCTGCTTGTCATCAGCGACCCCTCCAACATGGCCTGGCTGACCGGCTATGATGGCTGGTCGTTCTATGTGCACCAAGCAGTGATTGTGCCCCCATCGGGCGAGCCGGTCTGGTACGGCCGCGGCCAGGATGCCAATGGCGCCAAGCGCACCGCCTATCTCGCGCATGACAACATCGTCGGCTATGCCGACCACTACGTGCAGTCGACCGAGCGCCACCCGATGGATTTTTTGGCCAGCGTGCTTAGTGATCGCGGCTGGGGCAAGCTGACCATCGGCGTCGAGATGGACAATTACTGGTTCTCGGCTGCCGCCTTCGCCGCGTTGCAGAAGCACCTGCCCAACGCCCGCTTCGTCGACGCGACAGCGCTGGTCAATTGGCAGCGCGCGGTGAAGAGCCCGACTGAAATCGACTATATGCGCAAGGCGGCTCGTATCGTCGAAGCCATGCACCAGCGCATCGTCGACAAGATCCAGGTCGGCATGCGCAAATGCGATCTGGTCGCCGAGATCTACGATGCCGGCACGCGCGGCGTCGACGGCATCGGCGGCGACTATCCGGCGATCGTGCCGCTGCTGCCGTCGGGCGCCGACGCCTCGGCGCCGCATCTCACCTGGGACGACCAGCCGATGAAGTCGGGCGAGGGCACCTTCTTCGAGATCGCCGGCTGCTACAACCGCTACCATTGCCCGCTGTCGCGCACCGTCTTTCTCGGCAAGCCGACACAGGAATTCCTGGATGCCGAGAAGGCGACACTGGAAGGCATGGAGGCGGGGCTGGCGGCGGCAAAGCCCGGCAATGCCTGTGAGGACATCGCCAACGCCTTTTTCGCCGTGTTGAAGAAATATGGCATCGTCAAGGACAACCGCACCGGCTATTCCATCGGTCTCTCCTATCCGCCGGATTGGGGCGAACGCACCATGAGCCTGCGCCCCGGCGACCGCACCGAACTCAAGCCTGGCATGACCTTCCATTTCATGACCGGTCTCTGGCTGGAGACCATGGGACTGGAAATCACCGAATCCATCCTGATCACCGAAACCGGTGTAGAGTGCCTCGCCAATGTACCGCGCAAACTGGTGGTGAAGAATTGAGCCCGATGCCTAGCCTTCGCCCATCCCCGATCGCCCCGACCGTCGATTTCGACAAGGACGGCGTGCAACATGGTTTCCTGCGCCTGCCCTACAGCCGCAACGACTCGGCGTGGGGCTCGGTGATGATCCCGATCTGCGTCATCCGCAACGGCAAGGGGCCGACTGCCCTGCTCACCGGCGGCAATCATGGCGACGAGTATGAGGGGCCGCTGGCGCTCTACGATCTCGCCCGCACGCTCGATCCCAAACAGGTCAGCGGCACGGTGATCATCGTGCCGGCGATGAACTATCCGGCCTTTCGCGCCGGCACCCGGACATCGCCGATCGACAAGGGCAATATGAACCGCAGCTTTCCCGGCCGTCCCGACGGCACGGTGACGGAAAAGATCGCCGACTATTTCCAGCGCGAATTGCTGCCCCGCGCCGACCTCGTCTTCGACTTCCACTCCGGTGGCAAGACACTGGATTTCGTGCCCTTCTGTGCCGCCCACACGGTGCCCGACAAGGTGCTGGAGCAGAAAGCCTTCGATGCGGTCGCGGCGTTCTCTGCCCCGTTCTCGATGCGCATGATCGAGATCGACTCCGTCGGCATGTACGACACGGCGGCGGAGGAAATGGGCAAGGTCTTCGTCAGCACCGAGCTTGGCGGCGGCGGCACCTCGCGCGCACAGACGGTGCGGATTGCGCGGCGCGGCATCAGCAATGTGCTGCGTCATGCCGGCATTGTCGCCGGTGCAGTAGAGAAGAGCCCGACGCAGTGGCTCGACATGCCGTCGGGCGATTGCTTCTCCTTCGCCGAGGACGACGGCATGATCGAAACCATGGTCGATCTCGGCGAGCCTGTGAAAGAAGGCTCGGTGCTGGCGCGCATCCATTCCACCGGCCGCACCGGCATCGCTCCGCAGGAAATCCGGGCAAAAATGTCCGGCATTCTGGCGGCGCGGCATTTCCCCGGCCTGGTCAAAGCCGGTGACTGCGCCGCCGTCCTGGCCGTTTTGGTTTCATCGTGATTTCGCAGAGTACGCCGCGCGAATATCAGTCGGTCTGGATCCAGACCGACTTGGTCTCCAGATACTCGTGCAGATGCTCGATGCCGCCCTCGCGGCCATAACCCGACATCTTCATGCCGCCGAACGGCACCGCCGGGTCGATGGCATGGTACATGTTGACCCAGACCGAGCCGGCCTTGACCCGCCGCGCAAGCTTGTGCGCGGTGCCCAGATGCGTGGTGAAGATGCCGGCGGCCAGGCCATAGGGCGTCGCATTGGCACGCGCCACCGCTTCGTCGAGCGTGTCGAAGGGCATCGCCGAAATGACCGGGCCGAAAATCTCCTCGCGCGCGATGGTCATCTGGTCCGACACGGCGCCGAAGACCGTCGGCGCAATGAAGTTGCCGCCATCGTAGAGCTCGCCGGTCAGCCGCGAGCCACCGGCGACCAGTTCGGCGCCTTCGTCGCTGCCGGCCCTGATATAGCCCTCCACCTTGCCTGCCTGCCTGGCATTGATGAGCGGTCCGATTTCCGTCTCTGCCTCGATGCCATGGCCGATCCGCAGTCTGCCGGCGAAATCGGCGAGCCGGCGGACGAACTCGTCATGGATTTCGCGCGCCACGAACAGCCGCGAGCCGGCAATGCAGATCTGGCCCGAATGCACGAACACCGCCATCGCCGCGATCGGAACAGCCTTGTCGATGTCGGCGTCGCGGCAGACGATGATCGGCGACTTGCCGCCGAGCTCCAGTGAAACGCGTTTGAGGTTGGCCACGGCTGTCCGCGCGATGGCCTGGCCGGTCAGCGTCGATCCGGTGAAAACGATCTTGTTGACGTCTGGATGTTCGGCGAGCCGCGCACCGGCTTCGGCCCCGGTGCCGGTGACGACGTTGACGACGCCGTCGGGCACGCCGGCTTCCTGCATCAGTTGCGCGATCAGCAGCGGCGTCAGCGACGCATCCTCGGACGGTTTCAGCACGATGGTGCAGCCTGTCGCCAGCGCCGGCGCGATCTTCCAGATCGAGGCGGCGGTCGGCGCGTTCCAGGGAATGATCGCACCAACGACGCCCACCGGCTCGCGCCGGGTGAAGGTGACGATCTCGCCGGGAATCGAATTGTCGATCGTCTCGCCATGCAGCGCGGTGGCCATGCCGGCATAGAAGCGCAGCATGCCGATGACGCGGCGCCGGTTGGCGAGCGTGCGCGTGATCGGCAGTCCCATATCGAGCGTGTCGGAAACGCTGAGCTCTTCCCAATGCGTCTCGAACAGATCGGCGATCCTGAGCAGCACGCACTGCCGCTCGTAGGGCGAGAATTTGGACCATGGGCCTTCGAAGGCCGCGCGCGCGGCGGCCACCGCCGAGTCGATATCGGCAGCCCCGCCGCGCGGCACTGTCGCCAGCACCTCGCCTGTTGCCGGATTGAGTGCCTGCATGCCCTGGCCGGACCGCGCCGCGACCCACTTGCCGCCAATGAACATCGGTCGGAATTCGCCATGGTACAACGCCGTGGCCTTCGCCTTCGGGTCGAAGTTCAGCGTCATCTTTTCCTCCTCGCAATTCCGTGGCGACTATTACTCCCGCCGCCGGCCTCAAACAAGGAAAGCTAAAGGGCGCTCAGATAATCAGGTTGCGCGGACTGCCCGATCACGCCAGCCGCTAGAGCGTGATCCAGAAAGTGGGAAACGGTTTTCGGAAAAGATCATGCTTCGACAAACGGCATCTAGAAAATCATCCGGCATCTAGAAAAATCATCGCGAGTTGTCGGAGCGCGTCGAAAGCTCAACGAGGCAAGCCGATCATTGCCCACGGCGACCGCGATGCCGGCATTGCAGACGAGAGCGCAACAGGTAGTCGCCCGCCGCCACTCAGCGCTCACCCGCGGCCGGATCGATCGTTGGCCGTTCCAGCCGGCTTCACCGTGACAGAGGTTTCGCGCGCCGCTTCGCTGCAATCGCTGTTGGATGACTGCTCGCGGAAGCAAGATCGGTCAGCGGCCTCGCGACTTGCAAACACTGGCAGATTGAGCCGCAACCGACGGTGCCTGCATCGATCGAGCACGCCGGTCCGTCACTCCGGAAGTCCGGCCTTTCGGAAGCCATCGACGAAATGGTCGAGCGTGGCAGTGTCGCGGAACGGCTCCGTCTCGACCCAGTGGCGGGTGGTGAAATGTGGGTTCGCGACAAGGAACAGGTCGACCTCGGCGCGCGCCTCATCGATCCGGCCGAGTTGCGCAAGGCTTGCCGCAAGGAAACGGCGCGAGCTTGTCCGATACGTCTCGTCCCGGCGCGTCGTCCCGACGGCGGCTTCATAGTCGCGCGCCGCATATTGCGCCTGGCCGAGCGTCAGGTAGTACCAGCTTGCCGGAAACGGGTTCAGCCGGAACGCCTTGCCGATATAGTCGAGGCCGTCCTCGACGCGCCCGGCCAGGACCGCGATGTCGGACAATGTCGCCCAGGCATCGGCCTCGTTCGGGTCGAGTTCGAACGCCTTGGCAAATCCCACATCCGCTTCGTCGAATCTGCGCTCATAGGCAAGCAGGTTAGCAAGCACCCAGTGGCAGCCGGCATCGTTGGGATCGATCGCCACAGCCTTGCGCGCCAGTTCCAGGGCAAGGCCGCGGGCAGGCTCAATGGGCTCTCCCCAATGCACCCATCCCATCCAGTGGTTCATGGCAAGCCAGCGATAGGCTTCGGCATAGTCCGGATCGAGCGCAAGCGCGCGCGTCAGCAACAGATGCGCTTCGCGCGCCGTCTCCGGCGAGACGTCGATCAGGTTGCGGGCTCGCACGCACAGATCGTAGGCCTCGAGATTTCGGGGCCGGTTGCGCGGCAGCGGCGCGCGCAGCCGGCCAAGCAGCGCCTCGACGATCTTGGCCGTCACCTCGTCCTGAACGGCAAAAATATCTTCCAGGCCGCGATCGAAGCGGTCTGCCCACAAATGCTCGCCGCTCAGCGCGTCGACCAGCTGGGCGTTGATGCGCACGCGCCCGGCGGCGCGTCTGGCGCTGCCCTCCAAGAGATAGCGCACGCCAAGTTCCCTGGCGACCTCGCGCACATCCACCGCCTTGCCCTTGTAGGCAAAGGTCGAGTTGCGCGCGATGACGAACAGGCCGCCAATCCTCGACAGGTCGGTGATCAGGTCTTCGGTCAACCCGTCGGCGAAGGCTTCCTGCTCGGGGTCGTTGCTGAAATTGGCAAAGGGCAGCACGGCTATCGACGGTTTGGCGGGCAGCGGCAAAGCCTGTCGCTTCTCGTCGCCGAGCTGTTCGATGGCGCCGGCGAAGCGATAGCCGACGCGCGGAACGGTCGATATCCATTCTCCGCCGTTCGTGGCCGGACCAAGCAGCTTGCGCAATTGCGCAATCTGGACGGTGAGGTTGCCTTCCTCAACGGCGGTGCCTGGCCATGCCGCATCCATCAACTCGGCCTTGGCCACGATCTCGCCGGGCCGGGCGACGAGCGCCGCCAGCAGCTGCAGTCCGCGGTGGCCGGCGGCTACGGGAACTTGGTCCCGAAGGAGCGTTCCCGCACCCGGATCAAGCACGAACGGACCAAAGGCAAAGCGCGATCCCTGCATAACGCGCATCTATAGAGCAATTCCAGGAAAGGTGTGAAGGCGGTTTTCCCACGGGAAAGCGCGGAGCGCTTCACGGACGTATGGCGTCAAAACAAAGAGTTGAGCGCCTCGTCGTTTCCATGAAACGGCGAGGTGCTCTAGCCAGTTTGGAACTTTTGAGAACTATTTGGCTGCGCTTAATTACGGCGCCGTCCGCATGCGGCAGAATTCAACCTCTTTCAAGCCGAGGGCTGTCGCTCCTCAAACCGAATGGAGGTTGCCATGAACGATACCCTTGCTTCTGCTCGTGCAGCCTTGCCGGAAAAGGCGGTGTCATCGGGCAGGCGTCCGACGGGCCCGCGGGGCATGATCGCGGCCTGGCGCGAGCGGATACGCTTTCGCTGGGACCTCAAGCAGATGGCGGAGGCCAATCCGCACCTGATCGACGATATCGGTCTGACCAGACGCCAGGTCGAGGCCGAAATCGTCAAACGCTTCTGGCAAGTGTGAGCTGATGTCGCGGATAAGACCCGCCCGCCTGTTTGGGCGTACCGCGGCGTTTTGCCGGCATTTGCACTTGCCGGAACGTGCCGATCCTGCTTCGAAGCCGGCATGAGCGCCGAAGACGCGACGTCACCGCCAGAGAACCGCATCGCATGGGTCGCGATGGCCGGCATCATCGCGACCGTTACGGTGTTCGCCGTAGCACAGGGGCTGACCTATCCGCTGCTCAGCTTCATCCTGGAACGGCAAGGGACGACACCGGGCCTTATCGGCCTCTCGGCCGCGATGACGCCTCTGGGTTTCATTATATCGTCGCTCTTCACGCCGGCGCTGGTCCGGCGGGTGGGCGCGGCGCGCTTTGCGGTTGTGTGTTCGATCCTGGCAGCAACCGTCCTGATCGCGATTGCCTGGACGCAGGATGTATGGGCCTGGATGCCGTTGCGCTTCCTGCTCGGCTTCTTTGCCAATCCGCTTTACGTGATCAGTGAAACCTGGCTGGTCTCGATCACACCCGCCGCACGCCGAGGCCGCATCATGGGCCTATACTCCTCCATCGTTTCCGCCGGCTTTGGCCTCGGCCCGCTGTCGCTAGGCTTGGTCGGCACGCAAGGATGGCCACCCTTCATCATCGGCAGCGCGGCCTTCCTTGTCTGCGGCCTGATCGTGCTTGCCGTCGCGCCACGCCTGCCCGACATGCCGCGTGAGGGCGAAGCGGTGTCGGTCGGCGGCTTCTTCGCCCGGGCGCCGCTGCTCTTGTTTGCAGTCTTCACGGCTGCCGTCTTCGAGCAAGTCCTGCTTTCGCTGTTCGCCGTCTATGGTGCCGCGCTCGGCAGCACTGAGCAGCGCATCGCTTCGCTCATCACCTGTTTCATCGCCGGCAATGCCGTGCTGCAGGTCGTGCTTGGGCGCGCCGCCGAACGGTTTGGCTCGAAGCCGATGATGCTGTTCTGTGTCCTGGCTTGCCTGGCCGGTTGTTGGCTGTTGCCGTTGCTCTTCGCTACGTGGCTTATCTGGCCGCTCTTCTTCGTCTGGGGCGGGGTCTCGTTCGGGATCTACACGCTGTCGCTGATCCAGCTCGGCGAGCGTTTCACCGGTCAAGCCTTGATCGCCGGCAATGCCGCCTTCGCGTTCGTATGGGGCGTAGGCGGCATCGTCGGCTCCCCGGTGGCCGGGCTGGCGATGCAACTGACCGGACATCAGGGACTGCCATCGTCGCTTGGCATTCTGTGCTGCGTGCTGGTGGTGTTTCTGCTGGCGGAACTACGGCGGGTTGACCGCGTTCAGGCGTAAGGCGTGCCTGCCATTGCGGCCTTCGGGCCGATGCTGCCCTTGTCGACAAGAGCGAGAAAGGCCGAACCCGCCTCGTCGCCGTCCTGGGTTCCTCGAAGCGTCCGATCCGCCTCGATGAACGCCACGGCCGCCAGGCGGGTGTCGGGGTCTGCAGCTTACGCCCGCCGCCTTCGGATCGTGCCACCATTAGGATATCCCAGCTCGTCGCGTTCGCTCTCGCTCGCACCGACGCCGGCCCAGTGTTTCCGGACCAGCAATGTCTTCAGCTGCCATGTCTTCAAACCTCAATGTCAGGCGAAAACGCGGCCGCCGTAGAACTCGGCGGCCGCCAATGGCGACGCTATATTCGCCCGAGAACAACCAGAATGATCACGATGATCAGCACCAGCCCGAGGCCACCGCCGCCATAGTAACCAGTGCCGTAGAAGGGGCCGCCGCCGAGGCCGCTGAAGCCGCCGAGCAACGCGATGATCAGGATGATAATAAGAATGGTACCCAGGCCCATATGCCGTCTCCTTCGCTGCCGCGCCGTTCACGGCGCGGCTCGAAGAACTAAACTCCCAGCAAGCCTTCCTGTTCCCCGGCGATTTTCATCCGACGGCTAAGGAACGAAAGCCATCATCACGGCGTTTGCTGAGGTTCAGGCGCAAGCTGGGCGGGCCATCGCGCGCGCTGGGCGGCGCGTAGAATTCAGAATTTACGCGGGATCGCCCTTAAGGCGGCCGGCGGCTCGTCCACCCGAACGCGCCGGCAGGCGTGACGCCGGGCTTACGCTGGAAGGCGAGCTGAAACGTGTCGACATCTGAAGCCGAATTGGTCGACGACGAGTTTTGGCCCCGCACTATTTCCAGTCGAGCCGAACCGGCAGCAGCTCACGTCGCCTTGCCGGCCAGCGCGCCTATGTCTTCCTCGGCAATATCGTCGAACGATGCGTAGTTCATGTTGTAGAGCCTGGCATAGAGGCCCTTGAGCGCCATCAGCTGCTCGTGGTTGCCGCTTTCGACGATCTCGCCGTTCTGTAGAACGATGATGCGATCGGCGCCGCGTATGGTCGCCAGCCGGTGCGCGATGACCAGCCCGGTGCGGCCTTCCAGAAGCGTGACCAGTGCCTTCTGGATCAGCATCTCGGTGTAGGAATCGATGCTCGCCGTGGCCTCGTCGAGCACCAGGATTTTTGCGTCGGCGACCAGCGCCCGGGCGAAACTGATCAGCTGGCGCTGGCCGAGGGACAGATTGCCGCCGCGCTGTTCGAGCTCGGTGTCGTAGCCATCGGGCAAATGCTTGATGAAGTCGTGCGCGCCGACGGCCTGCGCGGCGCGCACAACCTCTTCGCGGGTAGCCGATGTCTTGTGGTAGCGGATGTTCTCCAGCACCGTGCCGGAAAAAAGGAATGGCTCCTGCAGCACCATCGCCACCTGGTCGCCGAGCGAATCCTGCGTCACATCGCGCACATCGTGGCCGCCGACCCGCACCTCGCCCGACCAGACATCATAGAAGCGGTGCACCAGCGCCATGCAGCTCGACTTGCCCGAACCGGTCGGACCGACAAGCGCAACCGTCTCGCCGGGATTGACGCGGAAGGACATGTTTTTCAGCACCGGCTGGTTCTGCCGGTAGCCGAAGGTGACGTTCCTGAACTCGACCGAACCGTCCATGTCGCGCGTCAGCGCCACCGCGCCTTGTTTGTCGCTAACGTCGACCGGCACGTCCAGCACTTCGGAGATGCGTTGGCCCGACGCCATGGCGCGCTGCATGACACTGTACTGCATGGTGAGCGAGCGGATCGGGTCGAAGAAGCGCTGGATGTAGAACAGGAACGCCACCATGACGCCGATGTCGAGGCTGTGCGACAGCACCATCGAACCGCCGACGACGATGACCGTCGCCATCGCAATGCCGGTCAGCGTGTCGACGATCGGCACCATCACCTGCGCATATTTGGCCGAGGTCAGGTGAGCCCTGAGATTGGCCAGCACCTTCTCGTCATAGAGGTCGAAATTGACGTGCTGGCGTTCGAGACTCTGCACAGTGCGCACGCCATGGATGCCTTCCGCCAGCGCGCCATTGGCGATCGAGTTGGTCTCATGCGCGGCCATGAAGGCGACCTTGGCGCGCGGCAGCCAGAACAGGCGCACGATGAACAACGCCGGCATGGTCGATAGCGTCAGCAGACCGAGCCGGAAATCGAGCCACAAAAGCACGCTGACGATGCCGAACAGAAGCACGATGTCGCCCACCGACATCACCGACGTCTCAAGGAATTCCTGCATCGAATTGACGTCGCCCTGCAGGCGCGACATCAGCCGGCCCACCTCGGTCTTGTCCATGAAGCTCAGCGACACACGCTGCAGATGGCTGAACATGGCGCGGCGCAAATCCGACAGCACATTCTCGGCCACCTTGCCGACGACGCTTTCCTGGATATAGCTGGCGGCATAGTTGATCAGGATGATCAGGGCGAAGGCACCGATGGCCCAGTTCATGACGGAGCTGTCGGCCTTGCCCGCCGCCATGCCGTGGTCGATGGCGTAACGGATGACCAGCGGGATCGCCAATTGCGTCAGAGTGAACACCAAAACGGCGGCGACCGAGATGAAGATCCGGCCCTGATACGGTCTCACGAAGCTCCAGATGCGGCGCACGATGCGCGGATCGTAGACCTTGCCGAAGACCTCTTCCTCGTCGCGGTGCGAACCGACGACGGCCCTTGTGGGCCGCCGGCTGGTGTCTTCCTTCTGGTCGTCGTTCTGTGTCGACATCATGCGGCTCCCACCGCCACCGGCAAATCGTCGTCCGGCCGCAGCTGCAGGTCGTAAAGCGCGCGGTAGCGTCCACCCAGCGCCAACAATTCCTGGTGCGTGCCGCGCTCGGAGATGCGGCCATTCTCGACGAACAGGATCTGGTCGGCATGCATCAGCGAGCTCAGCCGGTGCGAGATGATCAGCGTCACGCGGTCCTTGGCGAAGCGCTTCATCGCGGTGCGGATTCGCTGCTCGGTGCCGGCGTCGACAGCCGCGGTGGAATCGTCGAAGACCAGCACCGAAGGCCGCAGCATCAGGGTGCGGGCGATGGTCAGGCGCTGCCGCTGGCCGCCGGAAAGCGATGAGCCGCGCTCGCCCACGACCGTGGTGTAGCCGGCCGGAAGCCCGATGATGTAATTGTGCAACTGGGCGTATTCAGCCGCCTGCCCGATGCGGGTCTCGCGCGCCCAGGGATTTCCATAGGCGATGTTGTTTTCGATCGAGGTGGTGAACAGGAAGGCGTCCTGCTGCACGACGCCGACCGCCTTGCGCAACGATTGCAGCGTGACCTCGCGTATATCCTGCCCGTCGATGGTGATCGCGCCTGACGTCACATCGTAGAAGCGCGGGATCAGATGCGCGATGGTCGACTTGCCGCTGCCAGGCGGGCCGACAATGCCGACGGTCTCGCCGGACCTGGCCTCGAAGGAAATGCCCGACAGCGCCGGCCGGCCGCCGGCGCCCGCGTAGCGGAAGCCGACATTGTCGAAGCGCAGCAAGCCTTCGGTGACCACGAGATCCTTGGCATCAGGCGCATCCTCGATGTCAAGTTCGGCGTCAAGCAGTTCGAACAGCCTTGTGCCGCAGGTCGAGGCGCGGGCGAACGAGTTGACCATCAGCCCGAGCTGGCGCACCGGCATCTGCAGGATGGTCATGAAGGTGAGGAACTGCGCCAGCGTGCCTACGCTGATCTGGCCCGCGATCACCTTCTGGCCACCGAACCACAGCACCAGGCCCATGGCCGCCAGGAAGGAAAAATTCATGGCGCTGGTGTTAGAGACGCGGATGTCGACGCGCTGGTCGGCAAGCTCCAGCGCCGACTTCTTGGCGCGGTCGAATTTTTCCAGCTCATGCCGCTGCGCCGCAAAGGCGCGCACGACGCGGATTCCGCCGAGGTTCTCGTCCATCACCCGGCTCAGCACTGACAGCCGCTCCTGCAGCGTCAGCCAGGTGCTGCGCAGCCTGAGCTGTGTGACCGAGGAGCGCCAGGCGACGAACGGCACGAAACTCAGACTGAGCAGCCCGAGCTCGAGATCGGTGCTGATCAGGAGATAGGAGCCGACGCCGATCAGCACGCCGAGCAGCACCACGCGCAATATGCCGGTGGAAAAGAACATGCGCACGCCGTCGAGGTCGAGCAGGCCAAGCGTAATCAGGTCGCCGGTATGCACCCGGTCATGGAAGGAGAAGCTCAGCCGCTGGATCTTCTCGTAGAAGGCCAGGCGCAGCTCATAGCCGGTGCGGTGGCCAACGGCCTCGCCATAATAATTCTGCGCCATGGTGAAGAGGCCGCGCAGAATGCTGACGACGAGCAAGGTGATCGCCGTCGTCCACAGCGCCTGCTCAGCCGCCGCGCCGCCGCCTCCAGCCATCACGCCTTGCGCCTGGTCGATGGCGTGGCCGAGCAGGCGCGGGATGAACAGCTGCAGCGTCGCGGCAATGAAGGTCGAGGCGATGGTGATCGCAACTTGCCAAGGATGGCGCAGCGTCATGCGCACGATGCGCAGCAGCGTGCTGAGGCCCTTGCCCCAGGACGCCTCCGCCACATGGGCAAACGATTTGCCGCGCATCGCTGCGCCGCGGGTTGCATCCATTGCCAAGGAAAATACCCAATCCGATCCGGACATTAGCCCAGACGAATGAAAACAGACTCAGTTTCAGATACCGCGATGGTACGCCTCGATTTTGACCGTTCAAGGGCCAATGGCGGTATCGCACTGTGCCTGAAAGGGGCTGATCGTCCGCGACCGCTTAAGCCCGTGTCGGCGTTAGAGGCGGCAGGCTCGTCACTTTAGGCCGATTGAAAAGATGCGAGCATGTGGGTTGCGCCAACCGCCATCATGCGTGACCTCGGCCAATGTGATCGGCTGCGGGACCGAGCGCAGTGAGCAGCGCCTTGCCGCTTTCCAGCGTCGCATTCTCATGCGGCGCGCGCAGGTTGAGCCAGCGTTTGTCGCCGGAGCGCACCGCCAGCACGGCCTTCATTGCCGGGATCAGGCCTGCATCCTGGATCACCTTGCGGAACGCCCTGATCGCGGCGTCCGCTTCCGTGACGTCTTGGCCAGCGATCGTCGCGTCGTAGAGGGCGCGGATGGCCGCAGCGTTGAGATTGACGGTCGCGGAGATACAGCCCGCAGCACCACTGGCGAGCCCCTTGGTCAGTTGCGCCTCCGAGCTGGGGAACACCGCGACGTCGGGTGCGGCGGCAATCACCGCCGCCGTGTTGTTCCAGTCGCCGGCGCTATCCTTGTAGGCGACGACCGTCTCTGGAAACGCCGCGCTCAACCGGGCGGTCAGGGCAGGGCTTACCGGCACGCCGGAGTTCTGCGGGATGTGGTAGAGGATCATCTTCAGCGCCGGGTTGGCCACCCTTTCGATCAGCTCGCTGTAGTAGCGCGCCTGGCCATCGTCCCCGGCGGCCGTGTAGAAGAACGATGGCAGCACCATCACGGCGGCGCAGCCGAGGCCGACCGCGTGCTTCGACAGTTCGACGGTTTCGGGCAGTGCGGTGACGCCGGTGCCGGGCATCATGCGCCCCGGCGAAATGCCTGATGCAACCAGCCATTCCAGCGCCTGCATGCGCTCGTCGAGCGAGAGCGACAGCGCCTCGCCCGTGGTGCCGAACGGCGACAGGAAATGCGCGCCCTGGCCCAGCGCCCATTTGGCGTGTGAGATCCAAAGGTCACGGGCAATGCGGCCATCGTTCTCGAACGGCGTCAGGATCGGGGCGATGGTTCCTTGCGGGCGGGGCATGTCGGTCCTTCCATCGGTGCTGGAAATCAGCTTGGCATAGAGCATACGTACGATGCGATCTGCCAGAGGCGATCTCTTGGGCCACCGCGCCGGCCGTGGGAAAACTTGCGGGTCATTGCCGCGAAATTCTGGCCCTTCGGTCTGCCGCAACCAGATGACGCCGGCGTCAATGGGTTGCAAATGGACCGGGGTTGCAAATGGACCGGGGTTGCAAATGGAACAGGGTTGCAAATGGACCAGCCAAGCCCGAAATGTCGAACAGAGACAGATCCGGAAACGGCATGCACCCACGATTGCTCAAGACCTTCCTCGCCGTGGCGCGGCACCGCAACATCACCCGCGCAGCGCGGGAGGTTCATCTGGCGCAGTCGAGCGTCAGCGACCAGATCCAGTCGCTGGAAAGCGAACTTGGTGTCGTCCTCTTCATCCGCTCGCGCCACGGCCTCGACCTGACAACGGCCGGCGACGCGCTGAAACCCTATGCGGAAGAGATTCTGCAACTGGCGGAGGAGGCGCGTATTGCCGTCGAGGCAACGACGGGAATGACCGCCGGAACGGTTACGGTCGGCGCGCTGGAGACGATTGCGACCGTCAGACTTCCGCAATGGCTGGCGGCCTTTCGAGGCGACCACCCGGAGATCGGTCTGCGGCTGAAAATCGCCGGCAGCGATGCCCTGCTGCGGCAGCTCGAAGAGAGCGAGATCGACGTCGCCTTCTGTTTCGACAAGGGCGGTCTGGACGAACGTCTGGCCCGGCGCACGATATCGGCCGAGCCGCTGGTCCTTGTCGCATCAGCTGAGCATGCGGCCGCATCGCGACAGAACGACCTAACCGCGCTCGCCGCGATGAGTTTCGTGGTGACGGAAACCGGATGCGTCTACCGGCATCTGTTCGACACTGCCTTTGCCGAGATTGCAGCGCCAGAACTTGCCGCCGAAGTCGGCAGCATCGGCGCCATTGGGGGCCTG
The DNA here is from genome assembly GCF_040320665.1 of Mesorhizobium sp. M0626. Lineage (NCBI taxonomy): Bacteria > Pseudomonadati > Pseudomonadota > Alphaproteobacteria > Hyphomicrobiales > Phyllobacteriaceae > Mesorhizobium > Mesorhizobium sp. M0626. The sequence continues at coordinate 175,785 of NZ_JAMYQD010000007.1, forward strand.
GTGGCGACTGGTGTCGGCGTGAGCCTGGTGCCGCGGCTGGCCGTTGCCGACGCGCTCGATCGCGGCGAGATCGTCGAATTGCCATGGCCGGGTCCGGCCCGCACGGCGTCGCTGGTCATGATCTGGCGCCGCCGGCGCGTCCAGCCGCCGGCGCTGAAACTGCTGCTGGCGGCCGCGGCCAGGAATTTCGCTGCGCTCAGATCAGCCGGTGACCGCCCTCGACATGCAGAACCGTCCCTGTCGTAAAACCGTTGCCCATCAGAAAGGCGATGGCATCGGCAATGTCGTCCGGCTGTCCGACGCGGCCGACCGGCAGGCGCCTGGCCATTGCATCGAGCGTCTCGTGCTTCTTGTCGCCGGCCACAAAACTCCAGATCGGCGTGTCGACCCAGCCCGGCGAGACGGCGTTGAGACGGACCGGCGCCAGCTCGACCGCCAGCGCCCGCACCAACCCTTCCAGCGCAGCGTTGACGGCGGCAACGACCGAGCCGCGCGCCGCCGGCCGGTAGGCGGCAATGCCTGAGGTGAAGGTGATGGAGCCGTTGGCCGAAAGCTGCGGCGCGCCATGCTTGGCGAGCAGCAGCGGCCCGTAGAATTTGCTTTCGACGACCCGCTGCGCCGCCTTCAGGTCGACTGAAGGCAATAGCTCATAGGCGCCTTCGATGTCGGCGGCGGTGCTGACGATATGGTCGAGCCGGCCAATTCGCTTGAACAGGTCAGCGACCTGATCCTCCCTGGCGATATCGGCCGCGACGGCGCTCAAAGCGGAAGGGTTCTGCAGCGCCTCGCCGGCACGCTTGAGCCTGGCTTCACTGCGGCCGACGATGATGACTTCGGCGCCTGAGACCAGGCACCGCCTTGCCAACGCCAGCCCCATTCCGGAGCTGCCGCCAACGATAGCGATTTTCGATTTTGCGATGTCTGCCATGTTTCCGTTCCTGTCCTGAACCGCTCCGGGCGAGAGTTCGCAGACCGGCGGCAGGAGTGGAAACGGAAGAAAGCGATAGTGCCATCGGAGGCTCCGATGGCACTATCGTCGATAGGAACCGGCGCCGGCCACTCCGTCGAGTGGCCCGCCTGTCAATGAAGTGCGCTCAGTAGCCGACGGTAAAGCGCTGCTTGATATGCGCCGGCTTTTCGATCTCGTCGGCCATGACGATGGCATAGTCCTCGAAGGAAATGCTGCTGCCTTTGTCTGACGTCAGCAGCGTGTCCTTGCCGATGCGGTATTTGCCGGTGCGCTCGCCGGCGACGAACAGCGCCGAAGGCGACAGCAAGGTCCAGTCGAGATCGTCGACCGTCCGCAGCGTGTCGAGGAAGTCGGCGCCCTTCTGCGCCTCGGCCTTGTAGATATCAGGGAAGGTCGGCGTGTCGACCAGGCGCTTGCCGGGCGCAACCTCAAGGCTGCCGGCGCCGCCGACGACGAGGTAGCGTTTGACGCCGGAAGCACGCACGGCTGCGATGAGCGTATCGGGATCGCTGTCGAGGAAATGCACCGAGGAGATCACCGCGTCATGACCCTTGATCAGGGCGGCAAGGCCATCCTTGTCGAAGACGTCGCCCTTCTTGGCAATCACGCCCGGAAGTGCCGCGATCTTGTCTGGATGCCGGGCAATGGCGGTGATGCTGTGACCGCGATCGGAGAGTTCCTTGAGCAGGCGCGAGCCGACCTGGCCGGACGCGCCGATAAGTGCGATTTTCATGGGGATTTTCCTTTCGTCTGGGGAGAATTTCGTCTGGGGAGAGTTTCTGGGACTACGCCGCCTCGATGTGAGCGACGAGATTGTCGTAGCTGCCGAACAGCGCGTTGGCGCCGATCAGGCGCGGCGCCGTTTGGCCGATCACCGCGAGCGCGGGAACGCCATTGGCATGCAGCCGCTGGAACAATGCCCGCCCGCGGCTGACCAGGTCGTCATGCTTCGCCAGAAACGCCTGCGTCGGCGCTTTCAAAAGCTTTGCCGCGTCGCTCATGCCGGCGTCGGCCAGTACCGCGGCGACGCCGTCAACCGTCACAATATCGCGGCCGTCGACGTAGCGGGCATGCTGGATCGCCTTCAGCGCCGCAAATCGCTGGCGCCAGTCGTCCAGTCCGGCGGCGTTGATGCCCATGGTGGCAGCGGAAGAATCGAGCAAGGTGCCGCTGACATTGAGCACATTGTCGAGATAGGCCTGACTGAAGCGCTGTCCGCTCAGCCGCGCGATGCGCTGGTCATTGTCCCAGGCATGGGCGGCAAAACCTGCATCCAGCGGCCGCGCGCCCGCACCGGAGAAAAGCCCCACCGGCAACAGATCGAGTGCGGCCCCGCCGGCGGCCAGTCGATCCAGCATCGGCGTGGCGCCATAGCACCAACCGCAGAGCGGGTCGAAAAGATAGGTTAGGGTTGCATTGGTCATGGCGGCCTCATTCTGTTGCCCGATAGATGACAGCTGGACCGCTTGCGAAAAATAGCGATCAATCATACAAACTGTCTGATAAAATCAGACAATGAGCGGCCTGTGACCGAACTCCTCAATCTCAACCGGCTCGTCTACTTCGCCACCGTGGTGGAGACCGGCTCGTTCACGGCCGCTGCCGACCGTCTCGATGTTGCCAAGGCTGTGGTCAGCCATCAGGTCGGCAAGCTCGAAGAAGAGCTTGGCGCTACGCTGTTGCGGCGCACGACCCGGCGCGTGACGGCGACCGAAGAGGGTCGTCTGTTCTATGACCGGGCCGCGATCATCCTGCGCGAGGCGGAGGCAGCCTATGGCGACATTTCGCAGCGAGCGGCGCAGCCGACGGGGACGCTGCGGCTGACGGCGCCGCTCGATTATGGCGAGAAGGTGGTGGCGCCGACCATCGCCGCCTACATCAGAAAATACCCGAAAATGCGGGTCGAGACGATCTTCGACGATGCGGTCAGCAACCTGGTCGACGAGCAGATCGATCTTGGCATCCGCGTCGGCTGGCTTGCCGATTCCAGCAATCTGGCGCGGCGGCTGGGCAGCCTGCAGCAATTCGTCGTCGCCAGCCCGGAACTGGCCGCCAGGCTGCCTGGGGAAGCCAGCCCCAGGCAGGCGAAGTCGCTGCCCTGGGTCGGCAACGCCCAGTTGCGCGGGGTCGGCCAATGGCTGTTCTCGAGGGGCACGGAAACGGTGCTGGCCGAACTCAACCCCGTCGTCAGCTGCGACAAGACACCAGGCGTGCTGTCCTGCGTGCTGGCCGGCATCGGCCTCGGCATCTTTCCGGATTACAGCGTCGCCGACGACATTGCGCGCGGCCGGCTGGTGCGGGTGTTCGCGGACTGGACCTTGCCGTCCGGTGGCATCCATGCCGTCTTCCCGCCGGCGCGCTTCAGGCCGGCCAAGGTGCGCGCTTTCGTCGACCTCCTGGTTGCAGCCGAACGGCGGCGCGCGCGCAGTGCGGGCTGATTTCGGCACCGGCCGGCAATGCCGGCGAGGGAACCTTTGTTCGGCAGGCGCTTTTGGATATGCTGCGATTCCGAACCGTCAGAAGGGGTACTGCCGATGACCACCAAGATCTTTGCGACCTGCATGCTCGCTCTCGCTGTCGGCTGCAGCCTGTCCACAGCGGCTGTCGCCAAAGACAAGCATCGCCATCGTCAGCCAGAACCCGAACGCTACGTCCCCGCCCATCGCGACCTCATCTACGCCCTGTTCGGCGGCCCGCGCTACTATGACAAAATGCTGATCACCACGGCGGCCGGCCCGTGCTCTTACGACCGGGTCGGGCCGGACGCGAATGCGCTGAACAAGGTCAACGATCACCATTGCGGAAAGTAGATTGGTCCCAAAGGCGGGGTCCTGCGTCCCAGGGTTACCGGATGACGGCCGCCGCGAACACGATAGAGACAGTCGATGACCGCTGATGAGAAATGGTCTCCGTCCGAAAAGAAAGTCGCCCGCACTGCCTATGACGCAGCGCTGAAGGTGGCGCTCGACAAGACGTTGGCTGAACTCAAGAGCAGGGCCCACGTTGCGGCAACGCCTTCCGAAATGTGGGATGTCGAAGACTTTCTGCGGCAGCAGCGACGGAAGATCGACCAGATGTTCGACTATCGCTATTCACAGCTAATACAGGTCTTCGCCAATCTCATCCGGCAAGGCTATCTCGAGGAGAGTCTCCTTGTTGGCTTGTCGGAAGACAAGCGGCAAACGATCCGAAAATACGCCAGCTGGAATCGCGAAGGGTAGGGGTCCTCTTCGGGGACCTTGGCGCTGCATTCAAAACTGGACCATTCACCATCTTCGCGCGCGCCGCGCAGCTCGAGTTCAGCCATGGCGTGCCTCCGTGGCATCGGGGGTCGCGCCTCTGTCCTTGTCGTCCTGCGCCATCGCCAGCGGCGCACCCGGTTCGCCTTCCCACAGGATCAGGCTCGCGGCGCCGATCAGCCCGGCGCGGTCGCCGAGTTCAGCCTGCACGACCGGCACGTCGCGATAGGCCGGCATCGCTCGCTGCTGGATGACCGCTCTGATCGACGGTGCCAGAAGGTCGAACCCGTTGGAAAGGCCGCCACCCATGACAATCAGATCGGGCGAATAGAGATGCAAGAGATTGGTGAAGCCGATGCCCAGCCATTTTGCTTCCGCCTCGATCAGGTCGAGAGCGTTGGCGTCGCCGGCCTTGGCAGCCTCTACGACATGCCTGGCCGAGACGTCACCGTCATTTGACAGCCGTCGTAAGAGCGAGCCGTCGCCCGGCGCGGTCAGTCGCGTGGCGCGGCGGCCGAGCGCGGTTCCGGAGGCAACGGCCTCGAAGCAGCCGATGGCGCCGCAAAAGCAGCGGTCGCCTTCACCGGTGATGGTCATGTGGCCGATCTCAGCCGCCAGTCCGCGCCTGCCGTGATAGATGTGGCCATCGGCGACGACGCCGCCGCCAATGCCGGTCGATACGGTCACGAACACCAGCGATCCGCTGCCGCGTCCGGCGCCAAAACGCCATTCGCCGAGCGCCGCCGCATTGGCGTCGTTTTCCAGCCGCACCGGCAGGCCGAAATGCTGCCCCAGAATGTCGATCAGCGGCACGTCGTGCCAGCCGGCCAGCGTCGGCGGCGCGATCACGATGCCCGCCTTGGGGTCGAGCGGTCCCGGCGCGCCGACGCCGATGCCGGCGACGTTTGCCTGCGGGTGTTCCCTAAGCAGCGTGCCTGCCAGAGCGACGATCTGGCCGATCACCGCCTCGGATCCCGCACCGGCAAGCGTCGGCGCTGAAGCATGAGCGACGATGCGGCCATCGCTTTCGACCAGCGCACCGCGCAGCGCCGTGCCGCCGAGATCGAAGGCCAGCGCAAGCTTGGTCATCAGGCGGCGACCTCCAGCCCGTGCAGCCAGGCCATGCGCCGGGCAAGGTCGGGATCGCCGAAGGCCAGCGAGCCCAGCACCACGGTCTCCGCACCTGCGGCGCGCAGTAAGGGCACGGTCTCGTGGCGGATGCCGCCATCGGCGGCGAGCACGATGTCGGCCTCGCGGCCGGCTTTGCGCATCAGCACGCGCGCCTCGATCAGGCGCGGACACGCCTGCTCCGACAGGCTTTGGCCCTTGACGCCGATGGAAGTGCCGAGCAGCGTCACGAACGCCACTTCCGGCAGGAAGGGCGTGACGGCCGCGACCGGTGTTTCCAGCCGCAGCACCACGCCGGCCTCGGCCCCGAGTTCACGCGCCAGCCGCACGGCCCGCAGACCGGTCTCGCCGTTTTCGGCATGCACGCTGATCAGGTCGGCGCCGGCCTCGATGAACTGGCGCGTCTGTTCCTCGACGATCTCGGCTTCGACCATCAAATGGACATGGATAGGCTTCGCGGTGAGCTTGGCGATGCGCGCCACCAGGTCCGGGAAGAACAGAAAGCCAGGGGTGAATCGGGCGTCGGCGACGTCGATATGATGAACATCGACATGGGTCTCGATGCGCTTCAAATCGCGCTCCATATTGGCGAGGTCGGCCGACCACAGCGAAAACTCGCCGATAAGCCGGTTGCGCGGCAGAGCGGCAATTGCGGCGGGGCCGGACAGGGACTTGTTCGTCGTCATCGTCTCAGGCTCCGTAGCCGCGCATTGTCTGGCGGTTGGTTTTGACGGCGCCGGCAGGGTCGGCGGCAGCCGTTTCGGATTCTTCCTCCAGCACCAGCCAGCCGTTGAAATTGGGTGCAGCACCAGCGATCTCGATCACCTTCGCCGTGTCACAGACGCCCTTGCCGAGCATCGCCCAGGTTCCATACGCGTCGACATCCTTCAGATGCAAATAGCGGATGCGGTCGCGATAAGTGGTGAGCGTATCCGCCATGTCCTGGCCACCGCGCAAGATGTGGCCGGTGTCGGGCACCCAGCCCACCAGCGAGGCGTCGAGCAGCCCGAAGATGCGGTCGTAGTCGGCGCGGTCGAACAGCAGCGTATTGTGATGCGAGCTTGGATGCACCGCGACCTGGACGCCGGCCTCGCGCCCGAGCTCGCCGGCTTTGTTGTAGACCTCGGCGGCGATGGCAAACTTGCCGTCGCGCGGCCCGTCGGAAACGATCGTGGCCGAGCCCATCGACACCAGCGCGCCGGGAAAGGCGGCGGCGAAGTCGATCCAGCGTTTGGCGGTCTCGAGGTCGGCGCCGATCTCATCCCTGAGCGTGAAACCGCTCTTCGAGCCGAAGGCGAAGGAGACGAGCGTCAGTCCGGATGATTTCAGCGCGGCCGCGAACTCCGCCGGCTTTTCGGCATAGCGGCCGATCATCGTCTCGGTGATCTCGATGCCGGCATAGCCGCCATCGGCGATCGCCTTGAGCAGATCGTCCGGGCCGCCGGCGAAGCGGTCCCCGAGCATTTCCCAGGTAAAGGTCTGGCAGCCGACTTTCAGGTCTTTCACGGTCATCCTTTCATTCCTTGATTCCACCTCCGTTCGAGGGATACCCTACTTGACCGAGCCCGCGGTCATGCCGGCGAGGAAGAACCTCTGGGCAACCAGGTAGATGACCAGCAGTGGCAGCGAGCCGAGCACGCTCATCGCCATCATCTGGTTCCATTCGAAGGCGTGTTGTCCCATCAACAGCTGGATGCCGATCGGGACGGTGCGCATGGACGTCGACTTCGTTAGCGTCAGCGCAAAGAGAAATTCGTTCCAGCACAACAGGAAGGTGTAGACCGACGTCGCCACGATACCAGGCAGTGAAATCGGGACGATCACCCGCCACAGTGCGGTCCAACTGGTGCCGCCGTCGACAGCCACCGCTTCATCGAGGTCGCGGGGCAAGGTGTTCAGATATCCCGTCATCAGCAGGATCGCATAGGGCAGCGTAAACACCAGATAGGTCAGGATCAGCGCGACATAGGTGTCGAAGATGCCATACGAGACGACAAGCCCGAAGAACGGGATCAAAAGCGTGATCGGCGGGATCGTCTGCGTGCTGATGATGAGCGTGTTGAGGCTGCCCTTGCCGCGAAAATTGAAACGGCTGAACCCATAGGCCGCCAGCAAGGCGATCAGCACCGTCAGCACGGTCACCGCTCCAGCCACGAAGTAGCTGTTGAAGAAGAAGCGCAGCTTTACCGGATCACCAAGGATGGCCGCATACGCTTCCAGCGTGAAGGCCTTCGGCAGGACGGTTGGTGGCAGGGCAAAGATTTCGGTGTTCGACTTGAACGAGCTGCTCAGCATCCAGTAGATCGGGAAGGCCGCGAAAAAGAGCCCTGCGGCAAGCGCGACATGGAGCGCGGCGGTGATCAGCCTGTCTTTGGGCGTGTGCCTTTTCCTCATGTGACTACCGAGCCTTTTGATAGCGGATGTAGAACAGCGTCAGGCCGAGAGAGATCAGCAGGATGACCACGGCGCTCGCCGAGGCCTGCGATAGGTTGTAGCTCGAAAACGCCAGCTTGTACGTGTAGGTGCTGAGGACCTCGGTCGAGTAGATCGGACCGCCACCCGTCGTTATCCAGATCAATGGAAAGACCTGCATGGTCCAGATGAAGTCGAGCAGCGAGATGCTGATGATGATCGGCATCAGCTGCGGAATGGTGATGAAGATCAGCTTCTGGTAGGCCTTCGCGCCGTCGATATCGGCGGCCTCGTAGAAATCCTTGGGAATGCCCTGCAAGCCTGCGAGCAGGCTGACCATGAAAAGCGGGTAGCCCGCCCAGATATTGGCGAAGGTGACGGCGTGCAGCGCGGTCGCGGGCGAGGAAAACCACTCGACCTTGGAACCGATGATGCCGATCTGCATGAGAACACTGTTCACGACACCATTCGGCTCAAGCAGAAGGCGCCAGATCACCGCGATAATCACCGCGGTGAACAGCCAGGGCAGTATGTACAGCACGCGCAGGATGTTGCGCAGCGTCGGATTGATGCGGTCGCTGTTCAGCATGAGTGCGAAGAGCATGCCGATGGTCATATGGAAGACGACACTCATGCAGGTGAAGTAGAGCGTGTGCCACAGCGAGGCCCAGAACACCGGATCGGCAAAGATCGCCTGGTAGTGTTTCAGTCCGGCAAAGGACGGGTCGCGACGCAGCACCGCGCTGTTCTGGAACGAATAGCCAATCACCGTCACCATCGGCAGCAGCATCAGAAGGCCGATTATGAGGAGCGATGGTGACAGATAGAGATAGGGTGCGACCGCTCGTTTCAGTCGATGGTGGGAGCGCTTCTGCCCGGTCATGTGCGACCCCTGGGATGTGCCTTCAAGAGGAAGGTGCGCTTCAAAAACAGGTCCATCTCAAATTGCCGATCCGTTGTTGACGGGTGGCCTGGCCGAGGCCGGGCCACCCGGTGGAAGATAGCAAACGGGCAATGGCCGCTCAGAATTTCGCCGTCCAGCCCTTTTGAGCGTTGGTTGCGGCTTGTTCCGGAGACTGCTCGCCGGCAAGCATCTTCTGAACCTCCACGTCGAACTGGGTCATCAGGTCTTCAGCCACCGGCAGGCCCGTGAACTCGTTGGCGAGATAGCCGGTCTTGAAGATTTCGAAAGCCTTGGCGAAAGCCTTGTCCGAGGTCACGAAATCGGGCTTGGCGTTGACGTTGCCCGGGAAGGCATTTGCAAGCGACACGAGCTTGGCATTCACCTTCTCGCTCATTAGATATTGGACGAGCTTCCAGGCTTCATCCTGATGTTTCGAGGCGGCGGAGATGCCGATGCCCCAGGAGGCGTAGGGAAGGCCGCGCTTGCCGCTGTAGTCCGCCACGACCGGGACCGGGATCAGGTCGAAGTTCAGCTTGGGATTGCGTTTGCGGATGAGGTTCACATGCGCAAGCGAGTCGATCATCATTCCGACCCGATCGTTGACGAATTCCTCGACCTTCTCCTGCTCGGTCTTGGTGGCAATGCCGGGCGAGATGACGCCGGCGTCGTTCAGTGATTTGACGAAGGTGAGCATATCGACGACCGGCTTGCCCTCGAGAGCCGGCTTGCCTTCAACCATCATCGATTGGCCCGAGGCCCAGACCCACGACATCAGGTCGTTCTGGACACCGGACGGCGTTTGCAGCGACAAGGGCAGCACCCAGCCATACTGGTTCTTGTCGGCGTGGGTCATCTTCTTGGCGGCTTCGAGAAACTCCCCGCGGGTCGACGGCAGCTTGGTCACGCCTGCCTGGGCGGCGAGGTCCAGATTGACGAAGACCGGATAGACGAACGAAGCCACGGGAAACATCACCGCCTTGCCGTCCACCTTGATGATATCCGCGACCTGGGTCTTGTCGAACCCGCTCGCATCCATCATCGGGTTCATGTCGGCCAGCGCACCCTGCGCGTTCAGATTGTTCACCCAGGCGCCGTCGAGACCGACGACGTCGCTAAGCGTTCCGGTTGCGGCGCCGACCGAGATCTGGTCTCGCGTGGTCGCATAGGGACCGCTGACCAGCGTCACCTTGATGCCGGGGTTTGCAGCCTCGAAGTCGTTCATGATTGCCCTGAGCGATCCCGCCGGCAATTCGGGCTCCCACCATTGTGTGAATTCCAGCGTCGTGTCCGCCATGGCGCCGGTTGCACCAAGCAACCATGCGGCCGCGGCTATTTTCAGCATCGCGGGTCGTATCCGAAACATCATTTTCTCCTCCTTCTTCAAGATCGGCCGCACAATGCGGACGGTCGTCTGTTCATTCAGAAGCCTTCTTGTATCTTCCGCAGGCACCTCGCTCCCGCCCGCGGTCTTCCGCAGATCTTCAGATCGCCAGATGCGTTTCGGGATCGAAGAAATGGAACTTGGCATCATCCACGGCCAACCGGATTTCCGAGCCGGAGCGGACGGCGCTGATCGGCTCGAACCTCGCCACCGCGTTCGACGCCAGGCCGAAATCGTCCACCGCATCCGGATCGCCGGAGTCCACCCGGACCGCGTCGATGTTCATGTGGACGATCTGTTCGGAGCCGAGTTCCTCGATCGAGGTCACCCTGGCCGGTATCGTCTGATACTTGCGACCGGATTCAAGGCTGCTGTCATAAAGATCCTCCGGTCTGATCCCGAGCACGACCTTGCGCCCCGCATACGACCTCAAGGCCGGCCTGCGCACGAAGGCTGCATCCTGCAGCCGGACGGCGAAGTCGCGAAAAGCGAGCTCGCCGCCCTTCAGGGTCGCCTCGAAAAGGTTCATCGAAGGAGAGCCGATGAAGCCGGCAACGAAGGCGTTAACCGGCGATTCATAGAGCCTCTTGGGTGTGTCGACCTGCTGCAGCACACCGCCTTTCAACACCGCGACTCTGTCGCCCATCGTCATCGCTTCGATCTGATCGTGGGTCACGTAAATGGTCGTGACGCCGAGCTGCTTTTGCAGGCTGGTGATTTCGGCGCGCATTTGCACACGCAGTTTCGCATCCAGATTGGAAAGCGGCTCGTCCATGAGAAAGGCGGCCGGCTCGCGCACCATGGCGCGGCCCATGGCAACCCGTTGACGCTGCCCGCCTGACAGGTTCGCGGGTTTGCTGTCCAGCAAAGACGTCAGCTGAAGAGTTTTGGCGATCTCGTCCACGCGCTTCTTGCGCTCGGCCTTCGGCTTGCCTGCCAGCCGCATCGAAAAGGCGATGTTTTCGGATACCGTCATATGCGGGTAGAGCGCGTAGCTCTGGAAGACCATCGCGATGTCGCGGTCCTTGGGCGGCATGTCGACGACGTCGATGCCGCCGATCCGAAGGCTGCCGCTGGTGATGTCTTCCAACCCCGCGATCATTCGCAACGCCGTGGATTTGCCGCAGCCCGACGGCCCGACGAGAATCAAGAACTCGCCGTCCTTGACCGATAGGTTCAACTGATCGATTGCGCGAAAACTGTTCCCGTAAGTTTTGCAGATATTCTCAAGAATGACTTCTGCCATATTCCTCCCTCCACAAGTATAAGCCCCGATTTTTATGATTCTCCTGGGCTTGTGTTCGCCTGCGAAATGTTTCCTCGGATCGTTTCAGTTCATGCTCCAGCATCGACATGCGCATTTTTCAGTTGGACTACTGACGGCGCGTTCGCCGATGCCAGGAGTTGCGTGACCTGGTCCTCGGTCGGAAGCGCCTCGCGCCCGCCACGCCCCGTTATCGAAACGGCCGCCGCCGCGGCCGCGAATGCCACCCGGCCCGCAGTGTCGGCTCCGCGCGTCAACGCATGGGCATAGGCGCCATGAAAGCAGTCACCCGCGCCTGTGGAGTCGACGACCGCAACCCGGTGCGGGGGCAGGTGCCAGAGACCTGTCTCTTCACGGCCGCGATAGTACACACCCCTGCCTCCATCGGTCAGAACCACGGCGGATCGGGATGGCAACCACAAGGCATCGAGCATCTCGGCAGGCGATCGGCGCCCCGTGGCAGTCCGTGCAAAGCTAAGTGGAAGAATGAGATGGTCGCAGAGCGCGATCAGCCGCTCCGTGGCGGGGCCGCTGCTCCATTCGATATCGCCGAGGATCGCAAGGCCGAGATCGCGAGCCCGAGCCACGACATCCAGCGACCCGGTCGCATAGCTATCTACGATCAGGACGGTTGCGCGGCTGAGGATATCGTCCGGAAAGTCCGGAGCGGTGCCCAGCATCGCATCGTCGTCATACGCGATGAACCTTTCCCCGTCCGAGCCGACGGTGATCCGCGAGTGCACCGGGCGCGCGTCGGGATGGCGCGGCGCGAATGCGGTTTCGATACCGCTCGCCACGAGATCGAACTGCACCGCGTCGTCCGCGGCACTGGCCAGCCATCCGACGAACCCGGCGGTTCCGCCGAGCCGCGCGACGGCGGCCAGCGCCGTCGCGACATTTCCCCCGAAGGCGCGGGTACTTTGCAGAACCTTACCCTTGCCCGCCGACAATGGCTGATCGACGTAGACGATGTCGTCGATCGCAATAGCGCCGAAGCCGAGGATCGAGGGGATGGTGGGCATCGTTCAGGCACCCGCCTTCGCCAGGGCGTCTTGCGCCGAAAGGCCGTCATGGATGACGCCGCGAAAGGCAAGCGCTGCCTTCTCCGGATCGCCGTGCCCCCAGAGATTGCGGCCGACCACGGCGCCGCGCGCGCCGGCACGGATGGCATCCGCCGTCTGCTGAAGCGCGCCGAGCAGCGTATCGGTCTTTGGACCGCCCGCGATGACAACCGGCACCGGGCAGGTCCGGACGGTCTCCCGGAACGACTCGAAATCGCCGGTGTAGCCGATTTTGATCACGTCGACGCCGGACTCGTAACCGATGCGCGCCGCATAGGCGATCTCGTCGGGGGTGAAGACGATCTTTGCTCCGTCGGTGAAATCGCGAGGGTAGATATGCGCCACCACAGGCATGCCGTAGCGGGCCGCCGCATTCACCGAATCGGTCAGCCAGCGTATGTATTTGCCCTCCGTCGCGCCGCGCACCGGAATGGCCACGGCCAACGCATCGGCCCCCGCGCGCACCGCGTCCTCGGGCGTTGCGATCAACTCGCTGATGCGATCGTCCGCAGTGAAGCAGCCCGCCTGAATCACCAGGGAAGCTTTGCCCGCATATTGCGGCCACAGATGGCGCGCGGTGCCAGGCTGGATGCTGACGTAGTCGGGTTTGCCCGCCATGACGCGTGCGAGCGCACCCGGCAGGTCGGCAAGGCCGCCTTTGCGCACGTCGCCATAGCCGACGAAGTGGTCGACCGCGCCGCCAAAAAGGTTCCCCGATGGATGCGAGAAGAGGCGCGCGAGGCGCACCCTGGTTCCTAGGCTCATGAGTCCAAAATTCCCTGATCGGTTGATTTAAAAATGCCAAATCCAGTGTTTCCGAAAGAAAAAAGAAAAACAATCTTTCGAAACCTTTCGAATCTGCATATTTCCGGTAAGGTGAGCCGAGGCCAGGGCGATTGCCTGGCCCGGGAAGGCAAGGCAGGGCAATGTTGTCGGAGCAGAGACGCCAATCGATCCTGGGCGAGGTGCAACGCAGCGGACAGGTTCGCATCAAGGACCTGTCGGACGGGTTTGGCGTCTCGGAGGTCACGGTGCGCTCCGACCTCGAAATACTGGACCGCAAGGGACTGCTGACCAAGACCCGTGGAGGGGCGGTGACCCGGACCACCGATTCGACGACGGCCGCGTTCGCGCGGCGGATGCAAACGAACCTCGACGCAAAGAAGCGCATCGCCCGGGCGGCGCTCGACCTTTTCGAGCACAACCAGTCAGTCATCTTCGACGGTGGCTCGACCTTGATGCAGCTTGCCATGCAGTTACCGCCGCTCAGCAATGTCGTGGTCGCGGCCACGGCCATGAATATCGTGCAGCATCTTATGCATCGTCCCGGGCTCGACGTTCATATGATCGGCGGCCGGGTCTATCCCGACACGGTGAGCACGCTGATCACCGATGCCGATACGGCTCTCGGCGGCCTGGTAGCGCATCAGGTCTTTGTTGGAGCGCATGCGATAGACTCGTCACTGGATGTGGTCGACGTGAACGAAGACATGGCGCGAACGAAGCGAAACCTCGTTCGCATGGCCCGGCGCGTTGTCCTGCTCGCCGATTCGAGCAAATGGGGCGTCAGCGGGACGTCCAAGGCATTTTCGCTGTCGGCCGTCGATGTGGTGATCACCGACGATGGCCTGCCCGGTCCAATACGCAGCGAGCTTGATAGGATCGGGGCCAAGGTGATCTATGCCTGAACCCATCCCGGTCTCTGATGCGCGACGGAAAGCGCGCATGACCCACGGGCTTCGCAGCGGCCGTCGGCCGTTTTTCATGCCGGTCATGTTCTCCTCCTCACGCTGGCGGCCTCCCAATCCTGCGCCAGAACTCTCACATGCTCTATAAAAATTTTACGCGCGTCAACATTTAAAGTCCTGTATAGCGGATTGCGGGGGGTCGTGGGAACTGCAACGGTTGCGCAGCATGCCCTTGGCTTGAGAGGAAAGCTGGAAATGCACGGATCAGAGACAAAGCTCGGCATCGGTGTCATCGGCTGCGGCAACATCTCGATGACCTATCTGCGCAATGCAGCGCTCTTCGGTGGTGTCGAGCTACGCGCCTGCGCCGACATTTCCGCTGACATGGCTGAGCTGCGCGCCAGGGAATACGGCATCCGCGCCCTGGGCGTTGACGCGCTGCTGGCCGACCCCGATATCGACCTCGTGCTGAACCTGACAATCCCCGCGGCGCATTTCGACATTTCGTTGTCAGCGCTCTCGGCGGGCAAGCATGTCTTCACCGAAAAGCCGCTGGCAACCTCCGCCGCCGACGGCCGCCGCCTTGTCGCCGAGGCCGCGAAGCGCGGCCTGCTGATCGGCTCGGCGCCGGACACATTCCTGGGTGCAGCCGGCCGCCGCGCGCGCCGGCTGATGGATGACGGCGCCATCGGCAAGCCGGTGACCGGCACCGCTTTCATGATGGGGCGCGGCATGGAGCATTGGCATCCCAATCCGCAATTCTATTATCAACCCGGCGGCGGTCCGGTGTTCGACATGGGTCCCTATTACCTGACCGTGCTGGTCAATCTGCTCGGGCCGGTCGAGCGCGTCATGGCGATGGCGACGCGCGGCCAGGAGGAGAGGCTGATCACGGCCGACGGGCCGTTCAAGAACACGACATTCAAGGTCGGCACGCCGACCAACATAATGTCGCTGCTCGAATTCCGTTCCGGCGCCACCGTCACCTTCGGCGCCTCCTGGGACGTGTTCAAACACTCCAACCATCCGATCGAACTGCACGGCACCGAAGGCTCGCTCAGGCTACCCGATCCCGACACGTTCGGCGGCACGGTCTCGCTGTCGGAACGTGGCGCCGATTGGGCCGATTTCGCCAGCAAGAACGAACTCTACGGCGCCCGCAACTGGCCCTATGCCGCGCCCGACCGTGCCAATTACCGCATGCTCGGCGTCGCCGATCTGGCGCGCGCGCTGGACGCGGGCAGAAAACCGCGCGCCTCGGGCGAGCTGGCGCTGCATGTGCTTGAGATCATGGAGGCGATCCTGGCCTCGGGCGAAAGCCGCGGCTCCGTCGCGGTCAACGGCACGGTCGACCAGCCGCCGCTGCTTGGCGAAGACGAAGCGGCAAGCCTGCTTGCCTGACGGGAGATTCGTCCGTGACATCGCCACCGTCCCTGTCGACACTCGATTCGGAGGCCCGGCATTTGCTCGAGCTCGGCAGCCAGGCCGGCGCGCCGCCGTTCGAAACGGGAACGCCTGAGCAGGCGCGCCGTGCCTACAATGAAGGCTTCCCGACCCTGCAAGGCGAGCGCGAGCTGGTCGCGTCGATCAGCGAGCGCATCATTGCAGGACCCAGCGGTCCGCTGAGGCTCAGGATCTATCGCGGGCAGGGCGCGCCTTCGGCAGGCGCTCCGGCGCTGCTTTATCTCCATGGCGGCGGCTGGGTGATCGGCAATCTCGACTCGCATGACGAGATCTGCCGCTGGTTCGCCAACGAGGCGGGCGCTGTCGTCGTTTCCGTCGACTACCGGCTGGCGCCGGAACACAAATTCCCGGCGGCAATAGAGGATTGCCGAGCGGCACTTGCCTTCATGCAAAGCGCCGCGGACGAACTCGGCATCGACGCTGCCCGCATCGCGGTTGCCGGCGACAGCGCCGGCGGCAATCTCGCCACGGTGCTCGGCCTGCTCACGCGGGGGGACAAAAATCCGCCGGCAGCGCAGCTTCTGTTTTATCCCAACACCGATGCCGGGCAGACGTCCGACAGCTATCGCCGCTTCGCCGCAGGCTTTGGCCTGACCGCCTCGACCATGGCCTGGTTCCGAGATCACTACATCCGCGACGCCGCCGACATCGTCGACTGGCGCATCTCACCGCTGAAGGCGGATAGCCTCGCCGGCGCGCCGCCCGCCTTCATCGCCATCGCCGGTCACGACATCCTCGCCGACGAGGGCGAGGCCTATGCCAGGCGTCTGCACGAGGCCGGCGTGCCGGTCGTGCTGGAACACTGGCCCGGTCAGATCCACGGCTTCGTCTCTATGGGCCGTCACGGCCCGGCAGCGAGACAGGCGGTTGCCGCCGCCATTGCCGCGTGGCTCAGCTTCGATCCCGCCTTTGGAAATTTCAAGCGGACTGACGCATGACCAGGGCGGCGTCAAGGCTGACCTTCGGCGCGACGTTCGCCCTATCCTCGTTGAGCAAAGCGAGCAATGTCTCGACGCTGCGCCCCGCCATGGCGGCAAAATCCTGCGCGATGGTGGTCAGTGCGGGGCAGGTGTAGCGGCTCAGCGGATGGTCGTCATGGGCGGCGATACGCAGGTCGCAATCGGCCTTGCGGCCGATCTTCAGCCCTTTCGCGAAGGCTGCCGCCATCACGCCGAAAGCCAGGCGGTCATTCGCACACAGTATGGTCTTGCCGGGCAGACCTCCGGTCTTGCCGGACAGACCTCTGGTCTTGCCCGGCAGGCCGCTGGCCCCGAGCATCTGTTCCATCTGCTCGTAGCCGATGCGCTCGAAATCCCATGTGTAGTCTCGGGTGTTGCCGATAACCACCGGGTCCTGGCCAAGCTGATGCATCGCGGCGATGTAACTGTTCAGGCGCTCCGGCGAATTGTGATTGACATGCGGG
The DNA here is from genome assembly GCF_040320665.1 of Mesorhizobium sp. M0626. Classification (NCBI taxonomy): domain Bacteria; kingdom Pseudomonadati; phylum Pseudomonadota; class Alphaproteobacteria; order Hyphomicrobiales; family Phyllobacteriaceae; genus Mesorhizobium; species Mesorhizobium sp. M0626. The sequence continues at coordinate 192,719 of NZ_JAMYQD010000007.1, forward strand.
ATATCGAAATAGACCGGGGCGTCGCCGGAGCGGCAGAGATAGTCGACGATGGTCGAGACGCTCTGGGCATTGTTGTTGCCGACAAAGGGCGTGCCGCCTTCGAGATAGGTATCGAAATAGACGACCGGCATTGTCTGGGTCAGCTTCTCCAGCGCGCGCCGGTCCGAGCGCAAGCCGAGCGGCGCGATCAGCGCGCCCGAAACTTTCAGCGACAGGATGGTACGTGTCGCCTCCATTTCGAGCTCGGTTGAGCCATGCGAGGAGATGACGATCGGCCAGTAGCCCTCGTCGCGCAGCCTGAGCTCGATGCGGCTGACCATTTCGGAATAGAAGGGATCGGTGACCGTCGGTACGACAATGCCGATGGCGCGGGTGCGCTTGCGGTTGAGGTTGCGGGCAAACAGATTGGGCTGGTAGTCGGACGACCGCAACGCCTCTTCGATGCGCTTGCGCGTTGCCGGCTTGACGCTGGTCGGATCGTCGAAATATTTCGACAGCGTCGGCCTGGAGACGCCGCAGGAGCGGGCGAAATCCTCCATCGTCTTGTGCGTCATTGGCATTCAATCCTCGTCTGGCACGCGCCAGAACCTCGGTCATCCCTTGACGCTGCCCACGGTCCTGCAGCCGGCGCGTCCGCCACGCAACGGCAGACGAAATTTACAGGAAACGTCAGTGGGTTCAACGCGCAATGACAGATTATACCGTGCGTAAATTTGTTCAATTGACGCGAAAATTGTCGCGCATCAAAGTCTCGGTCACAAAGAGCGCTGAAAAGTCCAGGCACCATGACACAACAGATCGATCGGCTTCTTTCCCAGCTATATCGTCGGCTCGATGCCGCCGCGATTGTGATCGGCGATGCTATCGATCCGCGCTATGGCGACGACCTCTCCGGCAAGGGCGGCGGCCAGCCCGAACTGGTCTTGCGTCCGCGCAACGCCGCCGACGTCGCCGAAATCCTGCGCCTATGCAGTGGTATCGGCCAGAAGCTGGTCGTCCATGGCGGCCGCACCGGGCTGGCCGGCGGCGCGCGCGTGCAGCCGGGCGAAGCGGTGCTGTCGCTGGAGCGCATGACCGCGGTCGAAGCGCCCGACCGCGCCGCGGCAACCATCATCGCGGAAGCCGGCGCGCCGCTGCAAATGGTGCAGGAAGCGGCCGATGCGTCCGGCCTGATGTTCGGCGTCGATATCGGCGCGCGCGGCACGGCGACGGTCGGCGGCAACATCGCCACCAATGCTGGCGGCATTCGCGTGCTGCGCTACGGCATGTACCGCGCCCAGGTGCTGGGGCTGGAGGCCGTGCTTGCCGACGGCTCGATCCTGACTTCGTTGCGTGGCCTGGCCAAGGACAATTCGGGATACGATCTCAACCAGCTTTTCATTGGCAGCGAAGGCACGCTGGGCGTGGTTACTCGCGCCTGCCTGCGGCTGCATCCCAAGCCCGCCACCGAGGTTGCCGCCTTTTGCGCCCTTGGCTCGCTGGAGGCGGCGATTGCGTTGCTGGGGTTGCTCAAGCAGCGGCTCGGGCCCTTGCTTTCGGCCTATGAGGTAAACTTCTCGCCGCTCTACGGCGCCATGATTGCCGGCATGGCGGCGCCGGCGCCGCTGCCTGTCGGCGCGCCGGTCTATGTGCTGGCCGAGATCCAGGGCAGCCAGGCCGAGCTGGACGGCGAGCGTTTCGCTTCGGTGCTGATGCAGGCGGTCGAGGACGGCATCGTCGACGACGTGGTCGTCTCGCAGTCGCCACGCGAATTCCGTGCGCTATGGGATGTGCGCGAAGAGGCTAACCGATTCCTGTTTGCGATCGAGGGAATGCTCGGCGTCGACATTAGCATCCCGTTGGCGGCAATGGCGGATTTCCTGCGCAACGCCGAAGCCGCGATCCACGCCGTCGACAGCAGCGCCGAGATCTACGTCTTCGGCCATCTCGGCGACGGCAATCTGCACTATCAGGTCGACACCACGGAACCGGCCGCCGCCTATGAGATCATCTATCGCGGCGTTGCCGCATGCGGTGGCGCCGTCTCGGCCGAGCACGGCATCGGCCTCGACAAGAAGAAATGGCTGAACCTCGTGCGCAGCGACGCCGAGATATCAGCCATGCGCCGGCTGAAGGTGGCGTTCGATCCGCACAACATTCTCAACCCAGGACGGATTTTCGACATCGCCTGACTATAGCTTTTCTGTCGCTAAGACCAGTTACTCATAGGGTTCCAGCGCTTGTGGCTCACGCCAGCGATAAGGCTGTGTCGCCCTATGGTGCCTACGGTATCGCCTGAGATTTGCGGCAGATACGACCGAAATCGGCTCGCTGCAAATTTCGACAAGGGAATCATGCCAGAGAGGGCTGTCCCACGCGAACGGAACGTCCCCCCAAAACAGAGTTATTGGTCTCTCTAACCCTTGAACGAGCGTAAACTCGCACACTGTTCCAAGGAAACGAAACGCTCGCTTATGACGGAAGCGTTTCAGAGGCATCTCCTCGAAACGAGGAAGGTCCTGAAGCGCCCTATCAAACTCTGTGAAATTCTCGTCACAATAAAGCAGATCGATATCACCATGCAGGGATGGCGCGCGCAAACCAAGAACTTCCTCCGCCCAACCTCCGAAAAGGTGGCACGCAACTCCAGCCTTTCGCAGGGTGGCGACGACGATGGCCACTTTTGCACTGGTGTTGTCCATCATTCTCCCAAAGCGGACAGATAGCGGTTGGTAGATTCTAAGGCTGAAAAGTCACGAAAGACCGCGCATGCACCGCTAGCTTGCAGCTGGCGAGAGCAGCGCGTGGAAGTCGACCGTTCTCATTTGCTCGATGCCGTCCAGAGTCATATTTCCCGCGACATAGACGATGATCGCCAGACCGAGCCAGCCGATCCAGCGATACCTGGCAAGTAGCGCCGCCACCAGCGTCGAGGCGACCGCCATCAGAACCACCGACAGGATGAGACCGAACACCAGCGCATTCATGTCGTGGGCGGCGGCGCCCGCCACGGCCAGCACATTGTCCAGCGACATCGAGACATCGGCGACGACGATCTGCAGGATCGCGGTGCGCAGCGCCTTGGCCGGCCGCGCCGTCGCAAGTGCTGCGGCTTCAGTGTCGACGTCCTCGCCGTCGCCGGCCGAGCGCAACTCCTGGAACATGTTCCAGCACACCCAGAACAAAAGCATGCCGCCGACCAGCATGATCCCAGGAATTTCCAGCAGCTGCACCGCGATCACGGCAAAGACGATGCGGATCACCGCCGCCGCGGCAATGCCGGCGATGATCGCCTTCTGCCGCAACGCCTTGGCGAGGCCTGCGGCCGCCATGCCGATCACCACGACATTGTCGCCAGAGAGCACAAGGTTGATGGTGATGACTTCCAGATAAGCGGCGACAGTCGTCTGGTCGAAACTCATAAAGCGGTCTCCCCGGAAGGCTCCGGCTGGTTGCGGGCGCATCGGACCGATGTCTGCGCAAACGCGAAGACAGCTGATTTGAGTGCAGCCCGGTATTGAAACAAGACGCCAGCGCGGCCAATCGGTCCTCATCCACGGAATTCATCGCCGGTTCGTGATTTCCGACCAGAAATGCCCGTCCCAGAATGCCCATCATGGAAGGAAGACAAAAGCGTTCCGCTTGCCTATCAATATTGCCGACCAAAGGAGAGACGAGCATGAGCAAGACGGCACTGATTTTCTGGGGCGGATGGGAGGGTCACACGCCGGCCCGCAGCGCCGCTGTCGTCAGCGAGATATTGACCGGGCATGGCTTCGAGGTGCGGATAGAAGAGGGCACATCGGCGCTCGCCGATCCGCAGCTCCCGGCCATCGATCTGATCGTGCCGGTGATCACCATGTCGACGATCGAGAAACCGGAGCTGCAAAACCTCACCGCCGCCGTCAGCGGCGGAACCGGCCTTGCCGGGTTCCACGGCACCATGGGCGACAGTTTTCGCAACGAGCCGGCCTATCAGTTCATGACCGGCGGCCAATGGGTCGCGCACCCCGGCGACATCATCCACTACCGTGTCGACATCATCAGCGACGATCCGATCGTCAGGGGTATCGAGGGTTTCGCCTACCATTCCGAGCAGTATTACATGCATGTCGACCCGAGCAACGAGGTGCTGGCGACGACGACGTTCAGCGGTGAGCATCTCGACTTCATCGACGGCGTCGTCATGCCCGTGGTCTGGAAGCGCCGCTACGGCAAGGGCCGCGTCTTCTTCAGCGCGCTCGGCCACACCGCGGATGAGTTTTCCGTCCCGCAAATGCGCACCATCTTCGAGCGTGGGGTGCTGTGGGCCAGCCGATAACCGGGGCCTGTCCGAGCAAGCAACGGCGATATCACGCCTCCGCTACTCGCTAAGCCGCGGCTAACGCTCTATGCTGGCTGAGGTCACGGCGTTCGACCGCCGTCATCGCAACTGAAATGTGTTGTCACGGGGGACATGCATGTTCGGGGTCGTCGGATTAGTAAGGCATGGAAAGTCGTCGCAGCGCTGGCGTCGGCCCGCTCTGGTGGTCGTGGTGTTCGGTCTGTTGCTGCTTGCGCCGCAGGCGGCCAACGCGCAGCCGAACTGGACGCTCGATCCGGCGAATTCGACGCTCACCTATCAATCGGTGAAGAAGAACACCATTGTCGAAACCAACAAGATCAGGAACCTCTCGGGCACGCTGACATCGGATGGCGCCGCCAAGGTCACGTTCGACCTCAACTCGGTCGACACCGGCATCGACCTTCGCAATGTCCGCATGCGCTTCCTGTTCTTCGAAACCTTTAAATTCCCGACGGCGGAAGTGACGGCGAAAGTCGATCCCGCCGCTTTTGCCGATCTCGCCACCAAACGGCGCATGAGCGCGCATATCCCGTTTCGCCTGAGCCTGCACGGCGTCGACAAGGACCTTGAGGCCAATGTCGTGGTCACCATGATCACCGACAGCATGGTGTCGATCGCCTCGGAGGCGCCGGTCGCCGTGCATGTCGAGGATTTCGGCCTGTTGCCCAACATCGAAAAACTCCAGCAGGCGGCCAATGTCAGCAGCATCGTCCCGACGGCTTCGGTGTCGTTCGACTTCGTCTTCACCGCTGATGGGGCCAAGCCGGCGGCGGCGCCTGCCGTCGCAGCCCCAGCCGATGCCGGGCCGGTCGCCACAGATGCAGGCAAGACGTCCTTCAGCGACGATGAATGCCTGAACAGGTTCGAGGTGCTGTCGCGCACCGGCGCCGTCTATTTTCGCCCAGCCAGCGCTCGGCTCGATGAAAAGAGCCGCCCACTGCTGGCCGAGGTGGTCGGCGTCGTCGGCAAATGTCCGAAACTGAAGGTCGAGGTTTCGGGCCATACCGATTCCGACGGGTCGCCGACGGCCAACAAGAACCTGTCGGAACGGCGCGCCAAGGCGGTCGCCGACGCGATCATCGCTGCGGGCATTCCATCGGCGCAGATCACGGCTTCCGGCTATGGCGAGGAAAAGCCGGTGGCGCCGAACGATACGCCGAAGAACAAGGCGCTGAACCGGCGGATCGAGTTCTCCGCCACGCCGCTCGCCAACTGAGCCGGTCCTTAACTGAGAAGGCCCGTCAACCGAAAAGGAATCCGGTGCGTTTGGACATGATTGCAAGTTGCGGCAACTTCATGCGCGGCATCGGCCTCGCGGTGCTGGCGCTTGCGTTGACCATGACCATTACCATGACCGCGGCCAGTGCCGAACGCCGCATCGCCCTGGTGCTCGGCAATTCCCATTACCGGAACGCGCCGGTGCTGCCCAATCCGGTGAACGATGCGCAGGCAATGTCCGATCGCCTGAAGGGGCTGGGCTTCGAAATCGTCTCCGGCCTCGATCTCACCAAGGCGCAGACGCAGGAAAAGATCGCGCAATTCGCGCGGCAGGTGCGTGGCGCCGATATCGCGCTGTTCTTCTATGCCGGTCATGGCCTGCAGGTCTCGGGCAGGAATTACCTGCTGCCTGTCGATGCGGCGCTGGAGGACGAGACCTCGCTCGACTTCGAAGCCGTGCAGGTGGACTTCATCCTGCGGCAGATGTCGCGCGAGACCAGCATCAGGCTGGTGTTCCTCGACGCCTGCCGCGACAACCCGCTCGCCGATGTGCTTGCCAAGGAGACTGGCGGCGACAGCACGGCAAGCAGCGGCCTTGCCGAAATACCGATCGAGAATGGCGGCGCCGGCACGCTGGTCGCCTTCGCTGCCAGTCCCAACCAGCTCGCCTATGACGGACCGGGCGAGCACTCGCCATTTTCGGCGGCGCTGCTTGCCCATATCGGCGAGGTCAACGTCTCGATCACCGAAGCGATGAACCGGGTTACGTCGGATGTGTTCAAGGCCACAGCCGGACGCCAGCGGCCCTGGATCAACGTTTCGCTGACCACCGATGTCGTGCTTCACAAGGTCGATCTCAAGGCGCCGCTGATCGTCGGCGATTCCGGCGCGGCTGCGCCCGAAGGCGATACGCAGGCGCGCACCGGCGCGGCCGCCAATCCGCCGGGTGCGGACGCCGGCGAGCAGGCGCTGGAACAGCTGCGTGAGGAAATTCCGAAGCTGGGCTCGGACGCGCCAGTCCTTTTCGACGTTCCGGTCAATTTCGGCGACCCGGCGATCGACGGCAAGAGCATCGCCCAACTCATCCAGGGCAAGCCGCACTTCAGTCCGGTCGAGGGCCTGGAAAAGTCCGTCTGGGACAACCAGTGCAGCAACTGTCATCAATGGACCGAGGAGCGGCTGTGCGACCAGGCCAAGACCTACGTCACCAATGATGTCTCGGTGTTGCGCCTGCAACACCCGCTGGGCACGCGCTTCAAGGTGGCACTCGGCAAATGGGCGCAAAACGGCTGCAAATGAGACCGCCAACAATGGGTTGGATCAGATTTCAATGAAATCTCATCACGATCCAGAGCAATCAGGCTCGGCGCAGCGCCTCGGTTTCGGCCAGATGGATGCCCATCTCGACAAAGGCGGTGAGCACGGAGAAACGGTCCGCCACCGCAACCCGCGCCAGTCCGGCCAGTATGCCGGCATTGACGGCATGCGCAGCCGGCAGCGGCCGCAGCCTCGACCCGTTGGTCTGCGGCGTCAGGCCATTGATGTGCCGTTGCGCCGCTAGCGCGATCCAGCCGGCAGGCGTGTGCTGCTGCGTCATCGCCGCCCCGGCGACAGCCTCCCGGCGGCTCGCATTGTTGGGGTCGCCGACCCAGTCCTGGATCAGGGCCAGCGTTGCGAGATCCTGCTCTTCGAGCAGCTCGGTCAGATGCCCAAGGCACTCATGGCCCCACCAGATTGCGGCCCGGTCAGGCAGGAGATAGGCGCAAAAGGTAATCGCTTCCTCGGGGATGCGCCCGGCCATCAGCCGGCGGCAGAACTCGAGCGAGGGTTGGTCGGTCGGAACGGCCGTCATGTCCCGGGCGACAGCCGTGTTCGCGGCGAAGAGATCGCGTGCGGTCTGGAATCGAAGCCCGTTGACCATCGCTGCTGTTATCCTCCCCCAGCCCTCACTCAACCCGCCTGCGAGGCGCGGGTCAAGTCTGTCGACCACCACATGTCCATGACGTTGTTCACAGACAAACGCCTCACGGTTTGGTATATTCCACAGCCGACCGTGATCTCGACAGATCATTGTCGAACAGGAAGAGTTGGCCCGGATCCATGGATCGGGCCTGAGTGAAAATCGGATGCTCGAAACGGGAGTAACCGTTATGCAGCGGCACATTTCAGTCTTGGCATTGGCGACCGTGCTTTTCTCGACGCACGTCTATGCCGACCCACTTCAGAAATCGGAAGACATTGTGAAGTTCTTTGCCGGCGCTATCGATCACGGCGCGGCACGCGGGATTTGTGTCGGCACCGAGGACGAGTGCAAGAGCAAGACCAGCCAGAAAGAAAAGCCTCCGGAGAAGACCCGCCTCGATATGCTGATCAATTTCAGCCTGGATTCGTCCGAGCTCGACGCCAAGGCGCGCAGCGAACTCGACGAGTTCGCCAAGGCGCTGAAGGACGATCGGCTGAGCAAGCTGTCCTTCGTCGTCGAAGGCTATACCGACGCATCCGGCTCGGCGACCTACAATGAAGGCCTGTCGCAGCGCAGGGCGCAGTCGGTGACGGCCTTCCTCGAATCCAACGGCATCGAAGCCAACCGCATCAAGGCGGTCGGTCTCGGCGAGGCCAATCCACGCAACCCCGACCCCTACGATCCCACCAATCGCCGGGTCGAGATGCGGGTGAAAGCGCAATAGTGTCGCTGGCTGCGTCTTTTGACAGCATGCTTTTCGTCCTATCGGCCGAGCTCCATCGGCTTTTGACTAGGCTGTTCGTGCCGCTCCATCTAGCGAAAATCGCGTCAGTCTCCGGCGCAGGTTCTTGTGGCCTTCCGAATTCGGAAAGTTCCCGCTACCAGCATCGGATGCGCCTTGCGCATTCCTATTCGCCTTTAGAAAACAAACGATAGAGTTCTCCCTCGGCGCCGAACACAATCTCTGAGGGCTGTCCCTGGAGATAAACATAGATGCTGGTCAGGTTGTTGATTGCGTTGCCAAGTCGAATTCCCTTGTAGCCCGGAAACGCGACATCGCTCTCAGACACCATGGAGGTCATTGGGGGTCGGCCGGCTGGACCAACCGCAATCAGTCTGACTTTGGAGTATTCGGCGGTGGGCACTGCGAATATGGCTGGGTACCATTGACCCGCTCGAGGTCTCAATTCTACGATTTTTTCCTCACCTTGCGTGTGGTATCCGACGACAAAATTCTCAACTCTGTCGCCCTCTGCCTTTTTCGGCGTTTTCGACAGGTCGGCAGCAATTTGCTTAGCCCAGTTAGGGTCCTGAAGACTCACCCATAGTCGCGTCGCTATTGCTGAAGGGATCAAACCGCGTTCAATCGGTTGCGGGAATATCCCAATCAAGGGAAAATCACCGCCGCGCGTTCGGAGCGCGCGATCTAAGGCATATGCAATCTCTTCTTGGCAAGGCTCGCTTTCTAGGCTCTGCTTGGTCGCAAAAATAGCCCACGCGTCAGTTCTGGCCGGGTCGGAGATGCCTCTGTCGATCTGATCCCACAAACGTCTTCCAGTGAGCAGTTCAGCTCGATCGTATCTCACATCCAGGCCAAGGTCTTTCAGGGACTGAATGACAAAATCCACGTCCGCGTTCTGGTTGTCTACCCAAGCGTAAGTTAGCCAAAGTCTGGACATCCGATTCCTCTCTCACTAGGAAAGACCAAACCACCATCCATCTGCCGCCACAAGGTTTTTACTCTCCTTCGGCCGAATGCTCTGCACTAGCACTTGATCGCGCGTGAAAGTTCCGGAACTATTTCAGCGCATACGAGGATGACTAGGCGCGATCTCGACTGGATGTTGAAATTTAACAGAAAACGCCGCGCGTCCAACGGACACGCGGCGTTGTTGCCGTTCGATGTGATCGGTCAGTTCTTGAGCACGCCGCCGACCGCTACGCCGGTGCCGAAGATCAGCGCCTTGGTCAGGAAATCATTGTTGTCCCGCGGTGGCGGTTCGTCCTCGCGCACGACCTCGCGGTTGCGCCTTTTCTGCACGAACTGCTGTTGTCGGCGCGGCTTCTGGGCGTACTGCTTCTTGCGTGGCTTTTCCGCCACCGGCTTCAGCGTGCGGGCCTTCTGCACCACCTGTTTTCTCGGCTTGTCCACGCCGGCCTGGTCGGCCTCATGCTTGGCACGCACGGCCTCCATCATCGGATCCGTCTGGATAACCAGGAACGCCAGTTGCTCGCGCGTCAGGAAGGTGGTCGGAGGCAGCCCGTTCCCCTCTTGCCAGTCGCCGATCGCTTGCCGGGTCTTGGCGCCGATATTGCCGTCGACGCGGCCAAGTTCGTTGCCCAGCGCCTCGACGCGCAATTGCAGGTCGATGCGGCCCTGGCGATCGAGACCGATCGCGTTCTCCGTCTCCTCGGTGCCCAGCACCTTCTTCATGTCGTCCGAAATGCCGACCGAGGTGCGCACGGCAGAACCCGAGTTCGCTTCGTCCGCGGCAAGCGCGGCGACTTCCCGTTCCTGGGCTTTCGGATCGTTCAGCGCATCGATGTTGAGCCGCGCCACCGTGGCGAAGCGGCCGTTCGGAAACTGCTCGAGATAGGCTTCGTAGAATGGCGCGGTGTTGCGCTTCGAGGCCTCGTCCCAAAGCCGCTGCTCGACTTCCCACGAAGGCGGTTCGCTGGTGCCGAGAGCAGGAGCGGGCGCTGCCGCGGCGTTCGCGTCATCGGCGGCCGGTTTTACCATCGGTGCGGCTTCGGCGGCCGGTTTGCCAAGGAAGACCTCGCGGCCCAGCGATGCGTTGTGCCATGGCCGCTGGCGGCCTTGCGTGGTCTCGGCCACTTCGCCGCGCACCCGCGTCAGCGCGCTCTGGATCTCGACGCCGGGTTCGGTCAGGTGCCTGGCGAGCGCGGTCGAGTAGGGGCTGTCGACGCCGTTGCCGTCAAAGGCGATGGCGCCCGGGTCGGTGGCATAGGCAATCAGGATGCCGCCGGTGCCGACGCCCTCTGATTTAGGGTCGATCGGCGCCAGGCCGGTGCCCAGCGCGGTGGAGCGGGTCTTCGGCATCGCGACCGCCAGCGTCCGTGCCAGCGGATTGTCGCGGCAGGCATCGAGGATGATGACGCCGACCGCCGGGTCGGGCGGCAGTGCGGCCATGAAGTCGTCGATCTGGACGGTGCGGGTCTTGAGATAGGCAGGTGACGTCAGTTCGGCGTCGACCGGGATCAAAAAGTTCTTGCCGTCGACCTGCATGCCGTGGCCGGCATAGAAGATGACGGCGAGGTCGGCATCGTAGGACTGCTCGGTGAATTTGCTGATCAGGCTGTGCATGCCGGCATTGTCCTGGTCGACACCCTCGATCACCTCGAAGCCGGCATTGCGCAGCGTCGATGCGATCAGGCGTGCGTCATTGGCCGGATTGGGCAATTCGACGGCATGGACGTATTTGCTGTTGCCGATGACCAGCGCGACGCGTTTGACGCCACCGGCATCCGGCGCCGCCGCCTGGACGGTGCCAAGCACGGTCAACATCAACAGAAAAATTCCGCTCAAAAGGACGGCAAACGCTTTCATGGGATCGGCCCTCCGCCCCAATGGGGCGCGTTATTGATGGCTGCGCATGCTAAATTTCACCAGCGACTGTATCGCTTCTGCCAAAATGGTTGTTGGGCGTATGTGATCCCAGCCACAGTTTTGGTTCACAAGGACCCAAAAACCTTCCCAAATATCCGCAAACATACCATTCGCCGGCCTCAGAACCAATCGGCTTGGCGAAAGCCGGGGCGAACTGCCAGCTCTAGCCCGGCTCAAGAGTATTTTGGATCGAGCCGACCAGTGCCGTTATCGCCTGCTTGTATTTTTCGAACTCCGGCGATGTCTGGCGGACTTCCGTCGTCGTCTGCTGGCCCGCATCGGTGGTGGCGGGCGTCGGCAATTTGCGGCCCATCTTCCGTTCCGCCCAGTCGACGACGTAGCTGGCGGTCTTGCCGGCAAGAAACGGGTTGGCCTGGATAACGGACGAGCCGAGCACGGCGCTCAACTGCGCCGATCCCGGCGACGCCAGCACCTGATGGGCGCCTTCCATACCGAGGAAATGGCAGAGATAGAGCCGGCCGGCGGTGATCTGGTGGCCACGCGCCTTGAGATAGGCTTCGCCCTCGCGCGCCAGATTGCGCACCATCTCACGCGAGATGGTGGCGTCGTAGCGCAAAGCGAGCAGGTCTGCGGTCGACAGCGAGCGCGCCAGTTCGGGACGATAGGTGTTCATCATCCGGATCCAGGTCTTGGATATGAACTGGCCGGCGCCTGTCGCCGAAGACAGCGGGTTCTTGGCCCGCGCGCTACCGCCCGATTCGACGTGGACGATACGGTCGGTCAGCGTTTCGACGGCGGGATCGCTGGAAGTGACGGCGATTGCAGCGGTCACTGTTCCGAGCGGATCGATCGCCTGACCGCTCTGATAGAGTTCGAAATGCAAATGTGGCCCGGTCGACAGGCCGGTGGTGCCGATATAGCCGATAATGTCGCCGGCCTTCACCTTGGTGCCGACACCGCTGGCGATGGCGAATTTCGACATATGCGCGTAGCGCGTCTCGCGGCCGCCGCCATGGGCGATCTTGACCACATTGCCGTAGCCGCCGCCGTCGCCCTGGAAGATGATCTCGCCGTCGAAGGCTGCTGCGATCGGGGTCCCCACGGGTGCTGCCCAGTCGACGCCCTTGTGGATGCGAACAACGCCCAGGATCGGATGCTTGCGCGGCCCGAAGGTCGACGTCATGACACCGTTGACCGGCGTCACCATGCCGTTGGCCACCGTCAGCGAGCGCACCTGGTCATCGCCCGAGACGCAGGAAAACTGGCCGTCGCTCTGCTGGAAAACGAAACAATCCAAGCTCTTTTGCGTGCCTTGGATACCGACATAGAGCACCCGTCCGTCGGTCTCGTTCTTGCCGCGCGGCGTCTGCGAATAGATCAGCACAAGACGCTGGTCCTCGCTGGCGAAAGCATCCAGATCCTGTCCCCGCGACAGATACATGATGGCTTCGCCAATGATGCCGCTCGGCACATTGTTGCGGGCCGCCGTCGAATAGATCGCGTCGAGCAGGCGGTATTGCCGTTTCTGCGTGCCTTCGGTCTCGGCGCCCGAATAATTGAACAGGTCCTCGCGCACCCACGGGTCGACGCCCGACACGAAGGCACCGGCCGCGTTGCGTGTCAGCGTGCCGACAAAGACGTTCCTGGCGTAGATCGAGACCTGCATCAGCGACATCGTCGTGGTCTCGCGCGTCGGCCTAAAGCCGCGCATCGCCACGACATAACCAGGCTGCAGGCCGTCCTTGTCGAACAGCGCCTTCAGCGCCTCGCCGGCAAGCTTTGCGTCGTCGGCGGAAAAATGCGCATCGAGCGCCACGCTGTCCAGGCTGCGGTCGTTGAGGATTTTCACGAAAATGTCCTGGGTCGCCTCGAAGCGCTGGTATTCCGAGCTGACGTTGGCAACGCTGGTGTTGTTTTCGACCGCTGTCTTCTGAAAGGCGGGGAGTGCTGCTTCGCCCTCATCGATGGTCTCGCCCCAGCCGGCCTCGGGGTCATCGGCCGCCGTCGATGCACCCGGAGCGACCTGCGGGTCAGGAGCTGGGCCGGAGGCCGCCGGAGCCCCGTCCGCGCCGGGCGATGGCTTCAGATCGTTCTGCAGGTCATTCTGCGGATCGCCGGTTTCGGCCGGTGGCGCGACCGCGGTCTTCCGCTGCGCCTGGAAGAAGGCGAAATCCTCCTGCGTCGAGGGGATCGTCGTCATGAATTTTTCGCTGGCGCTCAGCATCACGTCGGAGAGAACCATGATCTGAGGGGAGATGCCGGCCTGGTCGAGCTCCGTCGGGCGCGGCATCCCGCGGCTCTTGGCGGCGCCCGCCTCCGGCGCCAGTGTGATCCACATCGGGTCGCCGGCAAGGTCGATGATGGCCGGCACGTAGACCGATGCGTCGGCCGGCACGTCGTCCGAGCCTTCGACGGCTTGCAGTTCCTCGTCTTCGTCGCCGAACGACCAGTAGTCGGCGGTAAGATAAAAGCCGGTGGCAATCGCGGCGAGGACGATTGTCGCCAGGCCAGCCGCCAGCCCGATCCAGATCCTGCGCCTGCGCAGCGCGGCGCGCGCCTGCTTCTTTGCCTTGAAGCTGGTGTCGATGCTGTGCGTCACGGTGCGCTTCCGGTCAGGAAGAAGGTCCAGCGCACCTGTTCCTGCGTGTCGACTTCGAGAAACTTCGCCGCGATATGGCCGCGCTGCCAGCATTCATCGATGCCGCGGATCGAGAACCGCCGCCGCTCGATGCACATGTCGGTGGAGCCTGCCAGAATGGCGTGGCCGAAGACATCCGTCGCGTAGATGTAGATGTAGCGGTTGGTCAGCTCCTCGCGAATGACGTTGACGCATTGATTGGCGCCGATGGTCCACCAGCCATCGGTCTGGTCGGCATCGTCGACCTTCTGACCGACGGCAAGATTGACGACGTCGAGCGTCCGGTTGCAGACGGTGAATTCGGCGCGCGCCTGCCCGGTGGAAAGAAGCGCCAGCAACAGCGTCGCGACCGCGCTCGCGGAGAGCTTCACCCGCACGTTCCGGGCAAGCAGGACGGGATCACGGCGACGGCGTTGCATCGGCGTCGGTGCTAGCCGCCGAGGCGGAAGTATTTGGCGGTCGCCGAAAATGCCGAACTCCTGGCGCCGATCTCGTCGAGGATCCTGGGCAACAGCACCGAGGCCGGCGTCGGCGTTGTGAAGTCCGCCGCCTTTATGTCCTGCGGCCCGGTGATCACCATGATGATCTGCGGCAACGCCTTGCCTGCCGCCTTGTCGGCGGCGCCGAGCCCGATCGGGATCGAGAAGGTCGCCTTGTCGGCTTGTACGACAACATGATCGTCGAGGTTGAAGGCGATGCCCCTGTGGTCGATCAGGAACACGCTCGACACCAGCCCGCCATGCGTCATCAGCGTGCCGTCGATCGGCGAGCCGTCCGGCACCGATGTCTGGTCGAGGACAAGCTGCGGCCTGTCGGCCGTGCTCGCGCCCATGAAACGCAGGAAGCCGGTGATCCCGCATTGCGGGGGCTGGATAAGGCGGACGCTGATATCCGGCTCGACATGGAACTTCGCCTGGAATTCCCCAAGCAACTGTTCGAAGGGTGGCACCGACGTGCCGAAGCCCTCGATCGCGACACCCTTGTCGGCGGCCGACGTCACCGTCGCAAAAAAACAGTCACCACCATTGAAGGCGCGTACCCAGGTGACCCGCTCCGCGGCCGCATCGGCCGGTGGCGGCACCTCCGGCTTGGGCACGTTCATGGCAATGTCGGGCTCTGCCGGCTTGTCGGCCTGCTCACCGCTGGCGATATCGGGCTGGCTCGGCTTAGGCTCCGCGGTCGGTTCAGGCGCCTGCGTGTCCGGCTTGGGCGCCTGCGCGGTCGGTTCAGGCGCCTGCGCCTTGGGCTCGGGCGCTTGAGCGGTGGGTTCCGGCGTCGGTGCTGTGGGTTTGGGGGCCTCGGCCGTCGGTTCAGGTGTTTGCGTGGCTGGCGCTGTCGCCTTGGGCTCTACCGGCGGACTGACAGGCTCGGGGTTCTTCGCGGCATCGGACTGTGACGGGCCGGATGGCGGTTGCAGCGCGACGGTCTTGTCGGTTGGTGCGGCCGGCAGCGGGGCCGTGGCGCTCGACGCGACTGGCGGCGTCGGCTGCGGCTCGACCGGCGCTTTGGCCTGATCTTCAGCCGGAGTCTCCGCTGGTTGCGGCTTTGGCACCGTCTTCTCGACCGGCGCAGTGTCCGGAACGGGCTTGTCAGCGACGATCGGCTTTGTCAGTTCGGGTTGGAGCGGCTTGCCGGTGTCGGTGACGCGAGGCCCGTCTCCGAATCCCACGATACCCGATGCATAGAGCCCTCCAAGCGATACCACGGCCACCGCCGACAGCCCCGCGATCGTCAGATTTCTGCCTGTAGTAGCACGCTTCGGCGGTGTGCTTGCTCGCTTGGGAGTTTCAGCAGCCGGTTTCGGCTGCGACAGGTGCGCCGGGCGCACGTGCGGCACGAAAGACGGCTCCGCCGTGCCGCTTGGCGGGGCCGAACCGAAGCCTTGGGCCGGCGAGTCCCCGATCTTCGAGACAGGCCCTGCGGTCTGCCCGGTTCGCGGCAGACCGGGCCGGGGCGCGAGCGATGCCGGCGGCAAGGTTGCGTCGCTGTCGTCGCGCGTCAACCTGGCGATTTCGGCCATGCTGGCCGGTCGATCATCCGGGTCAGGCTGCAGCATCGCTTCGACAATGTCCCTGAAATCGGCATCGATGCCGGAGAGATCAGGGACGGTCCGCCGTTTTTCGACGATCTCGTATTGCGAGCCGCCCATATCGATCGGCTTGCCGCGCAGCGCCGCCGCCAGCACCAGCCCCAGGCTGTAGATGTCGGACTGTTCGCTGACCTCGCCGCCATAGAGCCCGAGCTGCTCGGGGGAGACGTAATTGTATTTTCCGGCAAACTTGCCGCCGATCAGCGTCTCGCCACCGACCGCGGCCGATCGCGCAATGCCGAAATCGATGATCTTTGCCCGCTCGACCCGGCCGCCCGGCAGGATGATGTTGTCGGGCGACAGATCGCGGTGGATGGCGCCGGCCTGGTGCACGGCGCTCAGGCCCGAGGCCAGCCGGTGGCACAGTTTGCGCACATCCGGAGTCGCCATCGCCCCGCCGCGCATGACGTCGTACAGCGACTGGCCGTCGACGAATTCCATCGCCAGATAGGGCCGCCCGATGCCGGGATCGATGGTGAAGACGTGGTAGCGTACGACCGCGTCATGCGACAGATGGTTGAGGATCGAGGCTTCCTTGCGAAACAGCGACAGGATCGTCTGGTCGCGGGCGAATTCCGGCAGCACGATCTTGATCGCGACATGATCGCCGGTCTGGATGTTGTGGCCACGATAGACCTCGCCCATGCCGCCCGACGCGATGCGTTCGTCGAGCTCGTAGATGCCGCTGAGCTGCGTGCCGACGCTGGTATCCGCCATGTTGGGCAATAGCCGGGTCTTGTCGTCGGAGCTCATCGGTCTTGGCCTCCTGCACGGGACAGGCCATTGCCTTTGTCTCTGATCTTGACCAGCACGATGGTGACGTTGTCGGTGCCGCCGCGCTCGAGCACCATGGTAAGCAGCTTTTCGCAGGCAGCCTGCGGCGCTGCCGAGAGCACTGCTGCCGCAATTTCCGCGTCGCTGACATGCGCCGTCAGCCCGTCCGTGCTGAGGATGAAAATGTCGCCGGCAAGGGTCTCTCCCTGCTGGAAGTCGATGGCGATTTCGTCGTTGACGCCGATGGCGCGGGTGATGACGTTGCGGCGCGGCCAGTTCTCCGCTTCGGCCGCGCTGATTGCGCCGCTGTCGAGCAGTTCCTGGACCTCGGTGTGGTCGCGCGAAATCTGCGAGATCGCGGCGTTGCGCACGAGATAGACGCGGCTGTCGCCCGACCACAGGCAGGCGAACCTGCCGTCCATGGCCAGCAGTGCGGCAACGGTGGAGCCGATGGTCACGCCGCGTGAGCGCGAAATCCGGCGGATCTCGGCATGCGCCCGGTTCAGCCGATCCTCAAAGCGGGCGCGCAGATCCGGCGCCGAACTGGCGATGCCGATCGTCGCCAGATGCTCGACAATGCTTGCCGAAGCGACTTCTCCGGCCTCGTGCCCGCCCATGCCGTCGGCCACCACCCAGAGGCCGATCTGCGGCTCGACCAGGAAGCTGTCCTCATTGTGGTTGCGCACGCAGCCCTTGTGGCTCACGCCGTAGCTCTCAAAGGCGGCATCGTTCACTTGCCTACGCTCCGCAACGCCTTGGCTGACGTGCCTGGCCAGTCTGCCACAGCCCCATTCATTAGAGTATCGAAATCTAAGCCGCTGATGACGGACCGTGTGGTGCCGCCGCTGTCTCTGCGTCCTGCAATCGCTGGTCCTGCCATGCAATTCCCCATCAGAAAGCCTTCGGACAGCTGAACGCGGAAAGCGCCGGCAGCGTGAATGGGTTGCCGTCCTCCCCGGTCTTGATCGTGTAGGCGACATCCCGTCCGCCGATGACGAAATGCGCTTCGAGACTGTCGCCATTGGCGGTGACCTGTCCCTTGTCCAGCAATCGTTTCAACGCCCAGGGACCGTCGAACTTGATTGCGGACTCACGGCCGGGCAGCTCCGGCGTCAGGCTGAGACTGGCCGAACCGGTCTTGCCCGGCCACGGAATCAGTCCGGGCGTGTTGCCGGCCTGGGTGGCCTGCAGCACCTGGCCGTCGATATTGAGCAGCGCCATGTCGGCATCGCCATGCAGCGACAGCGGCGTGAAGGTGATGTTGATCGACGGCACCGGCCCGCCGAGCGGAAAGAAAGCCGCGCGGATTTGTGCCGCGAGCTGAAAGTTCTTCAGCGTCGATTTCGCCAGATTGCGGCCGAACCTGGTGTCCTGCTTCCAGTCCCAGTCCTGGCCGCTCATGTCGACCAGCGACGCCAGGTTCTGCGCGAAGAACCGGTCGAGAACCCCGCCTGGAGAAAACAATCTGGCAAAATCCGCCATGGCGACATCGTCGGTACCGGCGGGGGCGAATGGAAAGCGCCCGGCAATCATCTCTTCGCACGGACGGCCGACGGTCTCCTCCAGCATCTCGTTGAGATGCGTGGTCGATGTTTCGGCGACGGTGCCCTCGAAATCGTCCGCCGCCGCGCTCACCATCCTGGCCAGCGCCTTCGGCAGCCGCGAAGCATTGGCGCGCAACGTCGAGATCTGCAGCTGCAGATTGGCGTTGGCCTGGTCCGTCTGGGCGGGGACATCGGCGGCCAGCCGCACGCTCTGATAGATTTCGCGGAAATTCTGGGTGAGGGCGTCGAGCGGCCGCTGCCCCGGCGCCCCGGCCACCAAAGCCTGGAAAGACCGGAACTGGGCTTCGATGTTGGCGCCGGGATCCTGGTTCTGCGTACTGACAAAGGCGGTCCCGGCCCTGCTCTGCGATTTGCGCGCCGCAAGCTCGATGCCGATGCGGGCGAGGCCCTTGGCGCGTGCCGCGATTTCCTGGCCGCTGTCTTGAGACGGCGCAGCCGGATTGCGCTCTTGCGTCAAAGCTGTTTCGCGCGCGATCGCCTCGAACAGCTGCATCAGCGGCGAACTCGGTGATCCCGCTGCGGACAGCGCCAGATATTGCGGTTTGTCGGCGGCCATTGCCTTGAACTTCAACCTGTCGAGCACCTCGTTCCACGCCGCCGCAAAGCCCTTGCCATAGCGATCGAGCAGCTCCGGGCCGAGCTTGAGCAATTCCTGGTCGAAACCGCCTTGCTCGCCGCTCGAGCCGATCACCCATTGATCGTCGACCAGCGCCTGCGCGCTCCTGGCAAGTTGCGCCAGATAGAAGTCGAAGCCGGCATGGGTGTAGAGACCGGGGACGCGAAGGCCGGCGAGATCGTTTCCGTCATTGCGCTCGAACAGCATCGGCGCCTCCGCGCCGGCTTGCGATGACACCGAAAAATCGTCCAGCGCCGCCGCATAGGTGGCCGACTGGATGAGCGCGGTGGCGCGATCGGCAAGGCTCATGCGGCCGAGCGAGCGCTGGGCGGATTCGACCAGCGCGCGGTTGAGTTCGAACGAGGGATCCTGGTCATCGTCGAGCGCCAGCATGGCGCGCAAATGCTTCTCCAGTTGCGCCCGGCCGTCGCGATTGTGGGCGCCGGGATAGCGGTTCTGTTCCCAGTCCCGCTTCAGCCAGGTGACGACCAGCTCGTCATCCACTTTCGGCGCCTTGCCGCCCAGCATCAGGTAAATCTTCAGCGGCTCGTACAGCGCCATCGGATCGGCCATCCTGGCCTCGATCGTGCGTTCGAGCTGGAACAGCAGGCGCGAGCGGAACATGCGCTCCAGCCCTTGCCGGTAGGCAGTCTCGGAAGCCGAAAGGATACGCTCACGCTGGCTGAGGCCGAACGTCGCCGTGGCCGGCGTCGGCTGATCCTTGGTGTCATAGCCGGCTGGTAGGCCGCGCAGCGCATCTAGCGCACCGATGACGGTTTCGAGGTCGGCATCCGACACCGTCGTGCTGGCCAGCAGCGGCGCGGCTGTCGCGCGGTATTGGCCTGCCGCCTGGCCGGTCGCAGCGACCAGCGATTTGTTGGTCGTAAAGCTCAGGCCGAGAACGCCAAGCGCGGCGATCGCTATGGCCGCGATCGCTGTCAGGCCGGCGTAGCGGGCGATCGCAACGCGCCTGTCGGCCGCCCTGTCATAGGACACCCAGCCGGACTCGGCGAAAATGACGCGGCTCAACAGATCGTGCAGGAAGAAGCTTTTGCCGGTGCCGGAAAGATGCGCCTGGACGTTTTTGCCGAAACTGCGGCCGATGCTGCCCAGCAACTGGTCGATCGGCGTGCCTTCCTGCGTGCCGGAAGAAAAATACAGGCCGCGCAGGGGGGCGTTCAGCTGCTTGCGCGTCGGCTCGAAAACGCCCTCGAGGAAATTCACGATCCGGCCTTTCAGCGCACCGAGCTGCGCGGCGAAGCCGAAAATGGCGATGCGCGCGACCGGATCGGTCTCCGCCTGCAGCCGCTCGCTCATCTCTTCGGTCAGGCGCTTCACCAGCGCGTCGAATTCGGCTGGCGCTTCTGCGACCATGTTCAGGCCGCGCTCGGCGGTCTGGAAGGTTGCGCCCCACACCTTGCGCCGGCGTGCTTCGTCGAAACCGCCGAAATATTCCATGAATCCGGAGACCAGGTCGGCCTTGGTGAACAGCACGTAGACGGGAAAGCGGACCTTCAGGACCTCGTGGATTTCCTGCAGGCGGCTGCGGATCTCGGCGACACGGGCCGCCTGCTCTCCGTCCGCCATCAGATCGGCAAGGCTGATCGCCAGGATGACGCCATTGATCGGCTGACGCGTCCGGTGCCGCTTGAGCAGCGACAGGAACGCCAGCCAGCTTTTGCTGTCGGTCCGTGCATGGGAATCCTGCGTCGTGTAGCGCCCGGCCGTGTCGATCAGCACCGCCTCGTCGGTGAACCACCAGTCGCAATTGCGCGTACCGCCGACACCCGCCACCGGCTGCGCCTGGCCCGACCCGGCAAGCGGAAAGTTCAGGCCGGAATTGACCAGCGCGGTGGTCTTGCCGGCGCCCGGCGGGCCGATGACGATGTACCAGGGGACGTCGTAGAGGAAGTTGCGCTTGCCGCTCGACTGCCTGAGCGTCGCGACTGCTTCGTTCATGCGAGCTTCCAGCACCTTTGCATCGCTGCCGTCATCCTCGGCGCTGGCCATGGCGGCCTCCAGCGCCTTCTGCGCCTTGCGCCTGCGCCAGAACCGGATTGCATAGATGATCGCCACCGTTCCGACGACGATGCCGATGATCGCTGCCCGCAGCCAGATGGGATCCAACGGCCGGGCGCCGGCAAAGCGGATTAACGGGCCGGCGTACCAGACCGCGGCGGCAAAGCCGGCGAGCGCGAGCGCGCTGAAGATGCGCAGCAGCCAGCCGGTCACAGCATCTCCTCCCGCGGGATCATTACATCGACACGGCGGTTTTTGGCGCGGCCGTCCGGCGTTGCATTGTCGGCGATGGGCTCGTCCTCGCCCTTGCCCTCGACCTTTGTCCGCGACGGATCGCTGAAATGCGCTGCGATCATCTTTTCCACCGACTGGGCACGTGCGACGGAGAGGTCGAAATTCGATTTGAAGGCGCTGGTCTTCTTCGGTTTGATGTTGTCGGTGTGGCCGACGATCCGGATCGGCCCGCGCTCCGCGTCGAGAGCCGCCGCGATGCTGGCGGCCACCGGCTCGAACTCCGGCTTGACCTCGGCTCGTCCCGACTGGAACAGCAGGGCGTTGCTGATTTCCACGATGATGAAATCACCCTTGGTGCCGACGCTGACGCCGCCGCCTTCGATCTCCTTGGCCAAGGCAGTGCGGATGCGATCGACCTGCGCAATCGTCGTTGGCGCTGCGACGACTTTCACCTCCTCGGTCAGCGGCACGAAACCGGTGCGCTCGATGGTGACCGGCGTCGCCGGATTGAGCGCCAGCAACTCGCCGGCAACAGCCTCGCCATCATTGGTGATGAGCACGCGCAGCGTGAAAAAGGCTGCGGTCAAAACTGCCGCGGTTGCAGCGGCTATGGCCCAGAGCGGAACCCGCCTGGAGCCTTGCGCCGATGTGACCGACAAGCCTTGCCAGCGCGGCGAAATGTCGTCGTCACCGAGGACGCGGAAATAGGCTGATGTCTCGTAGGCGTCGCGGCGGACCCGTTCGAGGCTCTCGCGCGGCTGGCCGCGATACTGGCCTTCGAAGCCAAGCGACAGGCAGACATGCATCAGCTCGATGAGATTGCGATGAGGTTCCGGCGTCGCCAGCACCGTGTTCAGCGCCTGGAAAAAACCGGCGCCGGTGGGTTTGACCTGGAAGAAGCGCTGCAGCATGGCGTGCTGCGCCCACGCATCCCGGCTGGAACCGGGCAGATTGGCGACGATATCGTCGGCGGTTTCGCAAAGCACATAGCTGGCGATGCGCGCATCCTCTTCCGAGGTATCGGTCCTGGCGATCTTGCGGTCGAAATCCTCGATCAGGCCGGCGACATGCTGCGCCAGCGGCTCGGCCGGTCTTTCGACAGCCATCAGCCGCAGATGCCCAAGCAGTATCAGCAAGGGCGCCGCGGCAGCGACGATCGGGTTGGCCGCGCCATAATCGACGGCATCGCTGGCGCCGTGCAGCGCATCCCATGGCGTTTTCCCCGCCGTCCCGGCTGAGCCGTGAACGGGCGGATCGGCCGGCGCGTTGGCGAAGGGCGTTCCCTGATAGATCACCGTCCCCGTGACGTCGGACGGCGGCTGGCGGCCGGCGTTGGGATCGAAAACCGTGGGTTCCGGGACGCTGGCAGGGGCGATCACCGTACTGCCGGGGGCCGGCGCATCGCGGGCGAGAACCGTCTTTTGCTTGCGGCCGGGATTGGGGCGGCTGGGGCGGATGACGGTTTTGCCGGTCGGATCGAAAGGATCATCCTTCGAGCTCATCGCCGATCCCTGCCTCTACGCCCGCGCGCCGCGACGCACAGCGCCATGTCCGCGCAAACGCGGACCGCAGGACGCTATCTCGCCGTGACATGACATGTGCCGCAGACCCCCGAGGTCGACCAACCGTACCCGCGTGCTCAATCGTCGTATGTGATCGTAGTCTCAGAAGGTTGCGATGGAAACCCGGCGCAATTTTGGTGGCCGGCCCGTGCTCGGGTCGCCTTCACGGTGTCTTCAGCGGTGCGCGGGCTTAGCCCTTGCCGGTCTTCTGTTTGGCGGCCTTGGCATAGGCTTCACTGAAATAGGTGAGGAATATGTCCAGCATGCCGTTCTCGTGCGCTTCCTCCTTGGCCCGCCAGGTCGCGACCAGCGCGTCCCAGGCGCGCGTCTTCTTCGAGGCAAAGGAGGATGGCGGCAGTTTTTTCGCAATCGCCTCGGGCGACAGATCGTCAAGCAACCGCGACAGCGCTGCCTGCATGGCGGCGAAGGTGGCGAATTCATGTGTTTTGAGGTCGTGGAAAGCGTCTTCGATGCTGTGCCTGGCATCGAGATAGCCGGCCCTGCGCCGCGCGAACATGATGTCGAGGATTTCGTCTGTCCCGGGCACGAACTTCAGCGGATTGTTGTCGGCGGAATTGATCATGGTCCGGTCGCTGGTCTTGGCCAGGACTTTTGCAGCGGCGCGCGCCTTCAACAGCAACACCAGCTCGTCGACGACGATGCGCAGCACCGCGCCGATCTCGCCGGCTACCTCCTGCGGTTGGCGCAGCAAAAGCACCTCTGGCGGAATGCCGGCGCCGGCGGCAATCGCGCGCAGGATCTCGTCGGCTTGCTGCGGCCGGCTGGAGACCGAAGCGGGTGGCGCGGTCGGTGACCGTGGCGATGCGACATGGTCTGGAAAGGATCCGGCAACTGGCATCTGCCGTTGCGTCGAACCATGGCCACCGAAGGCTGGGTTCCCGTCATCGATCGACACCGAGACGATATAGCGGCCGATCCGGAGCCGGTCACCTTGCGCCAACCGATGCGGGCCGGTCAGGCGCTGGCTCGACCCGTTGACGAATGTGCCGTTGCGCGAGACGTCGTGGAGAAAAAAGGCGCCGCCTTCGTAGCGGATTTCGCAATGTCGGCCGGAGATGAACTTGTCCGGATCGGGCAAGGTCCAGGCGCAGTTCTCCCGCCCGATCTCGAAGCCGCGGTCGCGCGATGCGTAGCCGGGCGGCAGCCCGGCAGGCAGGACATCGACATTGCTGATCTGCAGACTGATGAACATGCGCTATGGACCGTCGACCGCTGCCGTTTCCATTGATCCGATGTGCCACAGTCTAGCAGCTTGCGGGCACAGCGGGAGAGCGGCGTTTCACACTGGCGAAAGCGGCGCCAACAGCAACTGCCTGCCGCTTGTCCTCTTTGGTCTGCCATAGAACATGTGGTAGGCTCAACATGGCTTAGGTGGCAAGTTGCGAAATGTCCCTGAACGTGAGGTCGTTAACACAAGAAGGGCATCGAACCTGCCACACTAGCGCTCAGGAGGGGCACGACCCATGCCGAGTGAACAACGCGCCGCGCTTGTGCAGACGCCGGTCGGCGCCGAACTGTTGACTTTCACGCATCTCGTCGGCCGCGACGAGATCAGCCGCTGCCTTGCCTACACCGTTGGATTTGTCTCGACCAATGCCGATATCGACCCGCTGAAGATGCTGGGCGGCGCCGTTTCGATCGAAGGCGAGGCCGATCCCAAACGCTGGTTCAGCGGCCTCATCGCCGAGTTTCGCCTTACCCGCATCGAAGATCGGCTGGCTCACTATGAGGCGGTCGTCAGGCCGTGGCTGTGGTTCCTCGGCAATACCACCGACTGCCGCATCTTCCAGGACAAGACTGCCGTCGAGATCGTGGAGGAGATTTTCTCCAAATATGGCGGCATCGCCAAGTTCGAGAAGCGCTTGCAGGGCTCCTATCCGCCGCGCGAATATTGCGTGCAGTACGACGAGAGCGACCTCGATTTCGTGCAGCGGCTGCTCGAGCATGAAGGCATAATGTACTTCTTCGAGCATGCCGAGGGTGAGCACACACTGATCCTGGCCGACGCCATGAGCAAGCTGAAGCCAGCGCCGGGCTATGAGACGGTGCTCTATCAGTTCGAAGGGCAGGGCTCGCGCCGCGACGTCGAGTACATCACCGACTGGATTCCAGGCAGCGCGGTGCGCCCCGGCGCCTATGCCCACACCGACTATGATTTCGAGAAGCCCGCCGCCGATTTGATGGCGAAGTCGGCACAGCCCTTCGGCCACAAGCAGGCTGCCGGCGAGAACTATCGCCACCCCGGCGCGCATCTGGAAGTCGGCCGCGGCGACAGCCTGGCGGCGATCAGGCGCGAAGAAATCCAGGCGGCGCATATGCGCATTGCCGCCGTCGGCACCGTGCGCGGCCTGTTCTCCGGCTGCACCTTCAAGCTCGACGGCTTTCCGCGCAAAGACCAGAACAAGGAGTATCTGGTCGTCAGCGCCGAATACCGGCTGTTCGATCCGGGCTACCGCGCCGGCGTCGACACCGATGGCGAGAATTTCAAGGTCGTGCTCGGCGTGGCGCCGACTTCAGTCGCCTATCGGCCACCGCGCATCACGACGCGGCCGATCATGCGCGGGCCACAGACGGCGACGGTCGTCGGTCCGTCCGGCGAGGAAATCTTCACCGACAAATATGCCAGGGTGAAGGTGCAGTTCCACTGGGACCGCCTGGGCAAGAAGGACCAGAAGAGCTCCTGCTTCGTGCGCGTGTCGCAGACCTGGGCCGGCAGCGGCTGGGGCTTCATCCAGATTCCCCGCATCGGCCAGGAAGTGATCGTCGATTTCATCGAAGGCAATCCGGATCTGCCGATCATCACCGGCCGGGTCTACAACGCCTCGCAGATGCCGCCCTACGGGCTGCCCGGCAACGCCACGCAGTCGGGCTGGAAATCCAACTCGTCGAAGGGCGGTGGCGGCTACAACGAGCTGATGTTCGAGGACAAGGCCGGCTCCGAACTGGTCAATTTCCAGGCGCAGAAGGACCATCACCTTCTGATCAAGAATGATCGCCAGAAGCTGGTCCAGCACGACCAGTCCGACCGCATAGACCACGACGCCAAGCACTCCGTCGGTCACAACCTCGACGAGGACGTCGGCAACAACAAGACGGTCAAGGTCGGCGTCGACCAGACCACCAATATCGGCAACAACGACACCGAGACCGTCGGCGTCAACCGCTCGCTGACGGTGGGTTCGAACGAGACGATAAGCATCGGCTCCAACTCGACCGAGACGATCGGCGCTAATCACACGCAGACCGTGGCGATCGTGCAGACGGTGACTGTTGGCGCGGCGCGGGTCGATACCGTTGGGGCCTCCGAGACCCGAACCGTGGGTGCGGTGCAGACCAATACCATCGGCGCGACACGCTCAATGACCGTGGGCATCAGCCAGACGCACAACATAGGCACGAGCGATACCTGGACCATCGGCGCCGATCAGAGCATCAGCATCGGTGCTGGCCAGACCGTCGCGATCGCCGCGTCACAGGCCACCGATGTAGGCGCTTCGCGCACAGCCAAAATCACGTCGAATGACTCCACTGAAGTTGGTGGCGGGTTCATGCTCAAGATTGCAAAGGGTAGCCTTACCGACATCAAGGAAGACTCGGTTACAAAGTCTGGCAAAAGCCTGTCGATCGAAGCGGCGGACGACATCACCCTAACATGCGGAAGTTCGAAGGTTGTCATGAAAAAGGATGGCACGATCGTTGTGGAGGGAAAGGACATTTTCTTGAAGGCATCTGGTAAGATCAACGCCAAAGCCTCGGGTGACATCATCCTGAAGGGCTCGAAGATCAACGAGAATTGAGGTCGCGATGAGCAAAGTTGTCGAGCGTATCTATGGGGTGGTCATCGGGCTGTTCCTTGGTTTCGACGATCAGGGTCCGCTGGTTGTATTTCCCGGCAATCCCGAGGATGTGGCGCTGAGGGCCAGAAGCCTGGTTGAGCTCAATCAGGCTATGATAGGATCAGAAGTGGCGTTGCTGTTTCAGGACGGCGACCCGAGACGTCCGCTCATCATGGGACCGATCATCGAACCAGCCCGCAAGCGCGCGGCCCAGCGCGTTATCAGCGATGGTGAATATGTCCGACTGAAGGCCTCGAAGAGGATCGAACTTCGCTGCGGAAAGTCCAGTCTCATACTTGACAGTGATGGACATATCTCGCTTCGCGGAAAATACATCGTGAGCCATGCTAGCGGTGCGAACAATATCCGCGGTGGCTCCGTGAATCTGAACTGATGACTGGGCCACAGGTCACAACGCAGGCGCGGCCCAACAGGGTGGCTGATGACGTGCTCCGTCAGCATGTCGAATTGGTGGCATTCCTTTGGGCGCAAAGAGATACGCTGCTGAATGCAGACCCGCCGGACGTTCAGGTGGCAAAGAGCTTTGGCGACCGGCTTGAGGTGCATCTAGACGCGCTGCGGATCGCCGGCGCGGCGGCTTGGCCATTTGCCATCGAACAATGGGCCGATTTTCCCGACAAAGGCGAACTTTTCACGTGTGCATGGCTGGCAATTGAGCTGGAAGACGAAAAAAGCCTGAACGAGTCGATTGAATTCTTCCGCGCTGAAAGGAACGCAGCCTACGGCTTTGTTGGCGCGTTGGAAATCCATCGAGCGGACAAGATCGCGAGGTGGGTCAGACAGTGGGTGTCGCACGAGGATCCCGTTAAGCGGCAACTTGCCGCTCACGCGATCGACGTGCACAAGATGGACCCCGGCAGAACGCTTTTGCGTTTGCTAAAGGACTCTGGCGCAGAGACGCGGTGTATCGGTCTTAGGCTCACGGCGAGACTTCGACATATCGAGCTTGTCCAGGTTGTCGCGGCGCTGCTCGATGATCGCGATGCCCAGGTACGCTTCTGGGCCGGTGTCGCACTCGCAGAGCTTGGATTTGGGGAGCGGGTTAGGCCCGATCTTGAGGCCGTAGCCGCATCAGACGACGCTAACGCACTCACCGCGCTGCGTACTTTGATCAATACAACGCAGTCGAGGGAAGTCCGGTCCTGGCTGGGAGGTCTGATGCGCGCCGCGAACCCGGCGGCTGTCCGCGCAGTTGGGATGCTCAACGACAAGACCCAACTCAACTGGCTCGTCGATCGCATGCGCGAACCCGCGATGGCCGCCGCAGCGGGTGCGGCTTTTCTGGAGCTCTTCCCCGACGCTGCGCAAGAAGATGATTTGTTCACCATTGACCCAGCCGAAGCCGGTTTGGAATTTGTCCACCGCTTCGAATATGGCGAGCAAAAAATCCCGCTGGCTGACAAAGTCATGGAGTGGGCCAAGGCGAGTGGATTTTTCGGATAGGGCCAACCTTGCAGCAGCGATCTCTCCGCACACGCGTGGAACTGCTCAGATCCCTATCGGGTGACCGAAAAAATATCTCTGCCCCGCCTTGAAGCCCCCGATCTCATCGCTGTCGAAAAATGTCTCGAGGATTCCGGCAGCCTGCAACGATTTCAAGTTGCCGTTTCTATCGAACATTTTCGAGCAATTGATGCCTGTGGTAGCCTCGAACAGCGTCGCTTCCCGTGCCAGCCTTTGCTCCCGCTCCTCGTCCTGTTTCAAGTTGCGATACATGCGCTTCGCAATCTTGGCGATGTCGATCGCCTCGCCTCCATAGATCGGAATATCCTTGGAGCCTACGCGCTCTAGCACCGCATCGCGCGCCTGCTTCACTTGGTCGAAATATCTCTCGCGGTTAGCTCTCTCGACCCAGCCCTCGTCCGTCAAGACTTCCTCCATGGAACCCGCCATCAATGGGCCATCCTCGGCTTCAAGAAGGAAGGATATTTCCTGCTCGATCTGTCTTAGCGGCTCGATGTCCCCAGCTCGTTTGTGCGCTTCCATAAGGTAGTCGACCGCAGAGAGGTTGGATGTAGCTCCCAGTGCAATTGCCAGGAAATAGAGGAAATTGTCTCCGCTTTTGTCCTCGATATGATCGAAAGTCTGCCGCACCGACTGAAGTGTGCCGGCATAACCGGAAATGTTGGCGATCGCATGCCAAAGTAGGTAAAGCGGATTGTCTCGCATCAACGGGCCGAGTTCCGGAAGCCTTGAAAAGTTTCCGCGCGTGCATCCTAGCAGAACCGCTGCTATCCGCTCCCATGCGCGTGTGCTCGTTTCGAGGCGGGCTAGGTCCAACGCATAGAGGTCGAACGACTTGGGATGAAACCCATAGCTGAGTTCCTCGAATGCGGTGTTGGCGATCTTTGGATAGTGTTCCATGTCTACTCAATAAATTAGGCTCGCGACCTTTTCCAGTTCGCTCTGGTCATCTTCGATATCGTTGCAGGCCTTGGTGTTCATGTAGTGCTGGGGAACGACGTTTCCTTGATCGTTGCAACCACCTGCCATGCGCGGCGTCTTGTGGTTTAGTTTGCTAGGTGGTGGCTTGTTTGGAGGGGGATAAGCAGCGGGAATCGGATTCGTCGGGTTCATCTTGCTCCAGATACTCAGAACCGCGCTCTTCTTCTTCGAGCTGAAGGCGTCGCCCGCTGCCTGGGCCGCTGTTGGACCAAGTGGTCGCTTCACGGTCGGACGATGTCGCGTAATCTTATCGCGATGCTGAGGTATGTCGAAATGGAGTGCGCAGCCCTGGTTCTCCTTCGTCTGGACATTTGGGCAACTCGGCTGGCCGTCCTTTCTTTTCTTGCGCTGCCTGGTCTTTCTTCTGTTCATCCGCTCGAGGGTCTCAGTTAGTGTATCTTTCTCGGCCTGCTTGTCCGGCACTTTGATCAAGCTGATCTGCTTTCGCCAGAAGGCGCCCGCCGTCATCACCCGATACGGTCTCTTGGTCTTGGGGTCCTTCTGCCACTTATGCAAAGGGTTGCCGCAACAGGGACATTTGCCGGCTTGGATGGCCGCCTTGGCCTGTTTCATGTCCTGGGTTTCATTCGTAGGCGCCGGTGGCGTTGCGCCGATCTGCGAGGCGTGATTGCTTGTTGTTATGTCGATATGCCGGCAAACGTTCTTGCCCTCGAACTTCACCGTCATCGCCCAGGCTTGGAAGTAGGTCTTGCCGGTGATTTGGTGGGTGACGACAGACGCGCCAAAGCTCCGGGTGGCCGCCTCGTTGCCCAAAGGCGACGATTTGTAATAGGACTTTTGGGCGAGCGCGGCGGGTTTGCCGCCGATATTGACCGTCTCGGACCCTTCTTGGAGGTCTTTCGAAAACGACGTGTCAGGATAAGGAACCGGGATAGGCCCGGCTGGCGGCGAAGGCGGTGACAGACACACGTCGGGAAAGCGCGCCAATGACTTGTTCATGCCGTTCTTGCCGGCGATTTCCCACTTCTCGGCGAAGACGTCCTTTGTCATCGGTCAACTAGGCCTTCTGGGTGCCACAATTGCTGCGGCCTTTGGGCCGAAGCAAGAGCTTGCGTGAAGCGCGGCGAGCTTTCCCGGCGCATAGTTGCGCGCATAGGCTTGCTCGGCCCAGGCGAACTGGATGATGCCGGCGGCGGCGCCGCTGTCGCCAATGCAATCCGCTGCGTGCCAAACGTCTTGGCAGGGCCGGACTTCACGCATATTGCGCATCTGTGCCAGCACCAACTCTTCGAAAGCGTAGCTTTCACCCGCAACGTCGGACAGGCGAAACGAGACTTTGTGCATAGGCACGCCGGCATCGGCAAGCGCGGCCTTCAGGGCGGCGCTCAAGCCGTCGGCTCGGAAGGGCGTCTCGTTGAACAAGGTCGACCCCTCGACGCCAAAACCGATGCCGAGAATGCTGATCGCGGTCAAAGAAGCGGCATCGCGCGTCACCACCAGGATCCCGGCAGCTTCACCAGGAACCAGTCCGTCGGTGACTGCACTGGTTTTCAATCGCTGATGTAGATCAAGCCACGACAATGTGCGCGCATCCACCAGGCTATCGACGGCGACGATGATGCATGCGGGATATCCTTCGCTCTTCAAAAGCGTCTCGGCATGGGACAATGCGGTGAAAACCGCGACAGGGCCGCCCGCGATATGCAGCAGCTTCGGTCCCGTCAGCCCGCGTCCGTCCGGTAGTGTTATTCCCGCCAGAATTCCTTTGAGCCTGCCACCAGGCATTTCGTTCTCACGCGTGCACAACAGAAGGGGCATCTGCCCCCAAGGCAGACCGGTCACGGTGTCGGCATCGAGTTGCTCGAATGCGAGTTTGACCAGCGCCGAGATGCGCTCGCGACCTCGCAGCTTGAGCGGCAAGGCGTCGACTGTTGCGCCGATGATCGGCTCGCCTTCCGCATCATGATAGCTCAGCTCGTTGAATGCGGCTATTTTTCCCCGCATGGCCGCGATCGAACTGGCGGCGCTGTAGCCAACCGGTGTCACTAGGCTGATGCAGGAGACCCAACTCATGACAGGCGCCGTTGGTTTTTCAGGGCTTCAATTGCCACGCCCAGTCCAGCGTAGTGTGGCTTGTCATCATCATCCGGGATGAGATTAACGCCAATCTCCACCTGCTGCAGTTTCACGAATTTGCGCGGAACCTTCGTGCTCACCCGGCCCACTAACACGATTTTGCCTTCGTGCGGCACGATGTTCAACGTGTCGGGAACGAGGGTCTTGCGCTCAATGCGGTCTTCGTAGACAAACCGGACGGGCACGGAGAGCCTTGGCAACCTAGCCGCGAAGCGCCCTCTTTCAGTCATCCCCAGGCAGCCGAAAACCATCCCTTCACTGAGCAGATCAAGCCACTGATCTTGTGGCGCCGCCTGGAAATAGCGATCATCAAAATCCGTCGGCAAGTAGGGAAAAATATTGTCGAGCCAGTTCTTGTCATAGGTGCCCGCATATTGCGCGCGCTGTTTGGCGAAGCGCGGCACCGGGCCGAAGCCGATCGGCTTCACGCGGTCGTTCCAGATGCGGACACGTGATTGCGGGTGCTCCACGCACGGCAAAAGGACACCGTCGGGATTGGCTTGGCTCACCAGGAAGCCGGTGCCGATAGGGTTCACGCCATCGCCGTGCGGCTTCTCGGGATCTGTCCTGTCAGTTCCCCCGAAAGTGAGATGCCACGCGAGAGGCATGCTGACAAAGGGCGTAGTCCGTGAGGCCTGCACACCCAGACCTGTCTTGAACCAGCGTCTTTGCCCGGTGAGGATGGCGCGTTTGTCGATGCCGGGCCCGATCAGCGCAACTTCCATCGATTCCATTGGACGGCCGATTGGTGCGACCGCCTGGGCGTCGAGCAGCACTTCGCATTTTGGCTTGACCGGAACGAAATCACTTTCGACGCGTACCGACGTTGTCTCGGGATCGCCGTAGTGGGTATCGGCGTAGACGAAGGGTGACTGCGTCGTGCTGGGCGTGCAGTTGCCTTGCTCATCGACATCGTATGTCGCGCGAACGACCGCGACGCAGAACTTCACGCAATGCTTGTCCTGATAGGGAAAAGTCTCGGCGAGAAACGGGGTGGTGTTCTGGCTGACGAACATCAGAGTTGCGCTCCCATCAGCTGGTCTCCCAGCTGCCGGCGAGGATTGTCTCCAGCGTCGGTTGCGGCGCGTGCGGACCGATGTCGAAAATGTCGGAGTGCGCCGTCCACATCACCATGTCGGCGATCAGCTCTTCGCCCGGCTCGGCCTGTGGCATCGGCAGTGCCGTCAAAGCTGCATCCAGTTCTTCGGGCGTCAGCTCGCCCTGCTGGGCGGCGGTGGCGGCCTCCTCGATTCCGGCAAACCATGCCTCGGCATGCGTCAGCGCGACAGGCGCTTCGGGTAGCAGGGCAACGACGCTCAAGGGGAATTTCCGGCCCACCTTGTCGGCGCTCTGCAGGATGATGCCCGCCGACGCGCCGAAGGAGTTCGGGCCGGCCAGAAACCGCAGCGCCGTGGCCGGCGGCCAGATGTCCTGGCCAAACAGCGGCACCAGATGCTGCGCCAGCCAGCGGTCCCAAAGCCGCACGAACTCGCCCGTCAGCCGCCGGCTGACGAAGTCGCCGGTGGCGGGCATTTTGCCGTAGAAGCCAGGCAGGATCAGATCTGCGGCGGACATGAGAATTTCTTGAACATCTGGAGGTTGTAGGGATTTTCGACACTCGCCGCCTTGAGCTTGAAATCGGCGTACATGCCTTTCGTCCCCAGCCGCAGGCTGTAGACATCGGACAGCGACGTCCCGGTGAAGCGGCCGCCGCGCAGCATCCTCAGCCACGCCCAGCTGCCGGTCTCGTTGAGCATGATTTCGGGCGAGCCGTCGATCGGCTGGAAGGCGAGCGAGATGACGCCGGTGCCGTCCTTGCCGGGCCACGTCATCGGCTGAGGTCGCGTCGCATTGTTGAAATAGACCAGGTTCTGGCCGTCGAGGTTGAGCGTCACGCGGGTGACGTTGGGCGACAGGTCGGTCGGCTCCAGCGTGAACGCCATCACCGGGCCCTGACCGCCGGGAAAGAGATCGTCGCGGATGCGCCGCGCCTGCTCGAAGGCGGCGAGCGCCGATGGGTCGAGGCCGAAATCGGCACGCCATTTCCAAGGCTGCGCCGAGGTGTCCACATAGCTGATCAGATGGTCGTTGATGAAGCCGTCGATCATCCCTGCCGGTCCGAACAGGCGGGCGAAGTCGCGCACATTGACGTCGACGGCGCTGTCTGGGCTGAACGGATAGCGGTCGTTGAGCGCGGCCTGGCAGAAGGGCAGGATATCGGCGCGCCAGATGGCGTTGAGCTCGGAGGCCACGGCCTTCTGCGTCAACCCGCTGGTGTCGCCGGCAATGCCGCTCAGCCAGGTGTTGACCGGGTCGGGCAGGATCTGTGCCTGGCGGGCGACGGCGCCGGTCAGTTCGGCCAGCCCGCCCTGTTTCTTGATCGCGTCCTGCGGGTCGGGATTGGCGGTCACCGTTTGCAGCACATTGGACAGCGCCGTCAGCGCAACGACCGCGGCATCGAGCGCCGGCGGCTGGCCGTCGACCTCGGCAATCGTGCTCTTGAGCGGCTTGAAGTGTTCGGCCACCAGCGTGCCGGTCAGGTCGACTTCGCTGGCCGATCCTGCGCGCGGCAGCAGCTTGGCGCCAGTCTTGACGATCTTGCCCAGTTTGCCGAGTTTGCCCAGCAGTTTCGAGCCGCCCTTCGCCGCCGCCTTGTCGTCGGTCGGCGCCTCGTCCGAGCGGGTGAGGTCGACCTCCTGGACCACCGCCGTCAGCAGCCGCTTCAGCGCGGAATCGGCGCTGGAAAGGTCTTTCAGATTCTCGCTGGCAATGTTGAGGTCGCTGAGCGGCGCCAGCCGCATGTCGCGCAAAAAACTGTCCCACTGCGCGATGTAATCGTCATAGTAGAGCTTCAGGATATCTTCCGACAGCGCCGACACCGAGGTCTCGGAATTTTCCGAGCAACCGCCGGCAAACACCGCGCGGTCGAGTGCCGCCTGGGCGGCCACATCCTCGACCCGGTCGAGGATCGCGTCGTGGAAGCCGTCATAGGTGAAGGCGCCTGATATGCCGACGCGCAGCGTCTTGTCGGAGCGTCGCGAAAACACCTTGGCGCCGTTCGGCCCGGCGAAATTGGCGGGGATCCATTCCTTCAATCCGGCCACCGCCGGATCGGCCAGCAATTGCTTGTAGGCCCGCGCCGGCAGCGAGATCGTGCAGACCGTTTTCAGCGCTTCGGCGACCAGCGCCTGGTCGGGCGCGATGTAGCTGTCGTCGACCGCCATGCGCCGGATCGCGGCCAACTGGTGTTCTTCCGCATCGGCGGTCGGGAAGGGCGCGGCCGGCGCGAATTCGGGCAGGTCGTTCACCCACCAATTCTCGACGAAGTCGGAGTCCATCTGAGACAGGCCGGTCATCATGCGGTAGGTCTTGAGCGCCCCCAGCATGAAGTCCGGATCGCGGATCTGCCGCCACATGGTCGCTTCGAGCAACGCCACCATCCGCGGCTCCAGCACGTTGCGCAGAGCGTGGTCATAGGTGTCGGTCTGCGCCCGCATCATCTCGGCCGAAGCCGATGGTCCGAGCAGGTCCTGTGCCTTGTTGGGAGGCGCAGTCCTGGCATTGGCGACTTCGTCCATGGCGGTCAGGGCAACGTCCATAGCCGGCTGCAGCACCGAGGCGGGCGTCGCGGCGGTCGACGTCAGCGGCGCCTGCAGTGCTTCGAACTGGCCGGCTTGCGCGGCGATGGCGTTGCGATTGTCGTAGTAGGACCAGGTGAACAGGCCGCCGGCGAGTATGGCCGCAGCCGCGCTGGCAGCGGCGGCACCGCGCCAGATCCAGCTGCGGCGGCGCTGCGCCAGCGGATCGAAGGTGCCGAGCCCGGCCTCCTTGAAGATCACCTCGGTCAAAAGGTTCTTGAGGAAGAAGCTGCGCTTCTCGAAGCGCTGCGTCGGCATCGTGCGTCGTGCCGGCAGGCCGAAGGAGGAGGCGAGCGCCGCGGTCAGCCGGTCGATCGGCGCGCCTTCCTGGGTCGCCGAGGTGAGATAGAGGCCGCGCAGCCAGGCTGCCTCCTCGTAGCGGCTCTCGCCGAACATCGCCTCGACCAGCACCTGGATCGGCTCGGACAGGCTTTGCAGCTGTGCGGGAAAGCGGAAGATCTCGGCCCGTTCGGCCAGCTTGTCCTCATCCTCCAGCCGCGGCACCAGCCGCTTTTCCAGCTCCCTCGACAGCGTCGTGATTTCGCCCGCGATCATCTTGGCGTCGACGCGTGCATCGAGCGGGAAGGTCGTCCCCCATACCTGTTCGCGCGCCGCCGTCGACAGGCCGCCGAAGAAGGCCTCGAAGCCTCTGATCAGATCGGCCTTGGTCAGCATGAGATAGACCGGCAAGCGGATTTCCAGCCGCTCTTCGAGCTCGGCCAGGCGCCTGCGGATCTTGCGGCCATGCGCCTTGACGGCTTCGTCGCCCTCGGACAGCGCGTCGATCCCAAGCGCAACGATGACGCCGTTGAGCGCACGACGGCCACGATGCTTCTTCAACAGGTCGAGGAAGCCCAGCCATTCCACGGCGTCGACATCGGGCTGGCTTTCCTGCTGGACATAGCGGCCAGCGGTGTCGATCATCACTGCGTTTTCGGAGAAGAACCAGTCGCAGTTACGGGTACCGCCGATGCCTTGCAGATCGTCGGTCAGGTCGATCGGAAAGTTGAGGCCGGATTGGCGCAAGGCCGTCGTCTTGCCGGTCGCCGGGGGGCCGACGATCACATACCACGGCATCTCGCGCAGGAACTTGCGGCCGCCGAGCTTGCGGCGCTTCAACTCGACCATGACGTCCTGGAACTTGGCGCCGACCGCGGCGACGTTTTCCTCGCCCGGGCTGAGCCGCTTTTCCTCGACCGGGGCGGAAATCTCGGCGACGAACATGCGGTTGGCGCGGATCGCGCGGCGCTGCGCGACGATCAGCCAGATCAGCCAGAAGATCACCAGAAGAGCGATGATGACGATGCGCACCGTCTCCGACGCCATCGGCACATAGTCGCCGACCCGTACGATCGGGCCGAATACCCAGATGATCAGCGACAGCAGCGCCAGGCCGATCAGCGTCCACAGGAAACGCGAAGTCAGGACCGCCCAGAGGAAGCGCAGGATGAACATGTCACAGCCTCTTTTCGACCAGCACTTCGACGCGGCGGTTCAAGGCCCGCCCTTCGCGTGTGCCGTCGTCGGCCACCGGATCGGTGGCGGCCCGGCCTTCGGAGCGCACGCGCTCCTTAGGCACGCCGTTCTGAACCAGGATATCGGCAATTTCCGCGGCGCGGGCTTCAGACAGCCGCTGGTTGGTGGACAGTGGGTTGGTCTTTTGCAAGGGAACGCCGTCGGTGTGGCCGACCACGGTGATATCGCCGATCAACTCCTGGTTCTCGAGGATCACCTTGGCGACCGAGGCGATGAGCGGATCGAAGCCGTCTGTCAGCTGTGCTCGCGACGACTGGAAGAGTTCGGGATTGGAGGCCTGGATGACCAGCCGCGCCAGCGACACGCTCTCCGTGCCGCTCAGCGCTCTCTTGAGCTCGTCCGGCGCCGCCGCCTGGAATTCCGGCAGCAGCGCGAAATCCACCGCCACCGGCGGCGGCGCGTCGACCTTCGGCGAAGCGCGGGTTACATCCGTACGCGTCGGCGGCGGCAAGGCGCGAACCAGCGCCGAAAGCTCGACCGCCTGGCTGCTCAGGCTCATCGACAGGCCGATATGGATGGCGGTGGCGATCACCGCCGCCGCCGCAACCATCACCCAGATCGGCACGATGAAGCGCTGCGGTTCGTCGGAGGCGATCACGCCCTTCCAGTTGGGCGACAGCGGTGCGCCTTCGCCGTCGCTGTCGCGCAGGAAACGCGCTGCAGCCACCCGCACCGCATTGAGCGAACGGTCGCCGGAGCGGCCCGGCACTCGATATTTGCCGCGGAAGCCGAGCGCCATGCAATGATACTGCAACTCCAGCATTTCGCGGTCGCGATTGGGATGGCGTTCAAGCTCTTCGAGCCGGGCGAAGAACTGCGCGCCGGCATCGACGTCGCCGCGCAGCATCACCACCAGCGGCTGGCGTGGCCACGCGCTGGCTCCGCCCCACGGCGTATTCAGCGCCAGATCATCGAGCAACGCAGCCACCAGCCACGCGGCCTGGTCGGCGCGCTCGAGCGAGGAGCCCTGCGCCATGGTGGTGTCGCGGCAGCGCACAAGTTCGTCGAGCAGCCTGGTGCGCAGGGCTTCCGGATTCTCCGGCGGCTGCGCGTTTTCGAGTTCGGGTGCAAATTCCAGCAGCGGCGAGAACGCGTTGACGAGCACGTTCGGATGCGCGCGCGCGGTGCGTTTCGCGGTCACCCCTGACGCCGGCAGCGGCATGGCGCGCGGCGTCGGCGCTCCGCTCAGCCGAATGCGCGTCCGCTCCCGATCCTCGGACAGTCCGAACGGATCGTCCCTGCTCATCATCTCACCTGTTGACCGAGTAGCAGTCGACCTGCGGTTCGCTGGGCAGCACGCCCGAAACGCCGATCACGAAACCGGGCGCTTCGAGCAGCGAGGCCCAGTGCTCGCTTTTCTGGTCGAGTTCGAGGCACAGCCGGTCGCCGTCATAGGGAATTTCGCGCGGTTGCGAATGCAGGGGCTTCAGCGGAATGCCGGGCAGGCGTGATTTCCACAGCCCTTCGAATTCGCTGGCCGAGCCGACGGTCGCCTGGTTGACGAAAATCTTGCGCAAGGCATCCTCCGACAGTTCGGAGCCGATCCGCACCACGATGCGGCTCGCCACCAGAAGTTTCGGGTTGTCGATGCGGATCTTCCACACATTGGTGGCATGGCGCATGACCGGCAGGGCGCGCGATTTCGGCTCGATGTAGCGCAGGCTGAGGATCAGCGAACGCAGCGCATCGGCCAGCGCCGAATAGGCGGGTCCGGGCGCCATGTGGTCGTAGACAGGCAGTTCGCCGAGCCGCCTTGCGCTCGAGCCATAGGTCGCCATCGAGCCGGCTAAGCCAGCCAGCTCCATATAGACCTCGGCTGGATGGAAGACATCCTGCACCAGCATGTGCGCCAGCCGCGGCCGCGCGGCGTTGACCAAATTGAGGATCAGAAGATCCTCGACGCTGCGCCCGGGGCCGCCCAGCACCATCTTGCCATGCGCCTCGGCGATCTGGTCGAGGCCGGTGACCACTTCCTGCAGCAGCCGGCTGTACCAGGACGCCGCGCCGATGACCAAGGTCGGCGGCAGGAAGGTGTCGTCCAGGGCCACGCCGCCATCGGCGCGCACGCCCTTGAGTTCGGCCACCGGCAGCGCTGTGTAACCGCCGACGGCTGTGCCCGGCGCCAGCAACAGTGCCTGCGGCCGCGCGATCTCGATTTCCTCGGGGTCGGACCCGCCATGCACGGCGTCGCGCACCGAGACGATCCGCCCGCGATAGCGAGCGCCGGAGGGCTCGGCATGGGCAGGATCGAAACCGACGCCGCCGGGCGGTTCGAGCGGCAGTGCGATCAGCACTGGCCCTGCGCCCATCTCCGGCGTCACCGCCAGCGGCCGCGGCGCATCCATCGTCTCGGGGATCGCGAACGGCGTCCCGTCGGGAAAGATGCCGCGCGCCGAAAGCACCGAGATCTGGCCGGCATCGAGCAGCGCCTGATCGAGCGTCAGCGTTCGAAAGCCGAACGTATGCAGATGCCCGGCCTGCAAGGCGCCGCGCACCGTCGCTTCGAAGAAGCGGTCCTGTTGCTGGAAATGCTGGGTACGGAGAAACAACCCCTCCGACCACAGCACCCTGTTTGCGTCGCTCATGCCGGCACTCTCTGCTTCCTGCTCATCACCCTGGCGCGGCTTGCGGACTTTTGCCGCCCATGCATGTCGCTCAAAAGTGGTCACGGTTTTGAGAGAACGACATGCATAAAAATAAAGATCTAAAGCGCGTCGCCTGAATCCGTTCAAACGCGACGCGCTTTAGGCGGAAATCCCGCCGCTGCCGAGCTTCACATTGACCGTGAACTTCGATCCCGGCGAAACCGATTTGGTCGTGCGCCAGTTGCGTCCGCCGGGTTCCCTGATCAGCGCGACGAAGCCGAGTGCTGCCACTTCTGGCTCGACCGTGATGGTCTTCGATGCGGTCTTGCCGGGTCCGACGGAAACCGTGTCGGAGCCGATGAGATCGCCGCCAAGTGCCGCGCCGGCACCGCCCTGCAGGGCGAAATAGTCGGCCGAGTTGAAGGCGCCGGTGCTCTTCAGGCGCAAGATCATCACCGTCACCGGCCTGTCGCCGCCGCCCGGTCCCGGGTTCATGCCGGCGCCGCCGGCAAGATTCACTGTGATGACGGATGGTTTCGGCGGGCCGCTCTGGCAAGCCGTCAGCAGTCCCGTAGCCCCGATGGCAAGAATGAATTCGCGTCTGTCGATCATGTCTCAGTCCTCCTCATATGCATCACGAAAATCAGCGCCGATCTCGCCCAGAAAACGCGTCTCGGCGCTGTGAGCGATTTCACGGTGGCGTTTCTGGTACAACTCCCAGAGCTTGGCTCCGCGCCCGCCGGTCAGCAGATTGCCGATCGCCGAACTCGACTTCAGTTCCTGCTCGATCGCCGCCGGATCGAAGCGGTCGATCATGCGCTTGAGCGCGCCTTGCACGCCGCGCCAGGCGCGAACGTGATGCTGCGCCAGATCGCGCACCGCGTCCTTGATCGCCGCCTCGGCGCCGAGGAAACCGGGGCTGCGCTCGGCCAGGATGGTTACCAGCGCATCGTCGACCGAGGGCAGGAATTTGAGCGGGTTGACTTCGGATGCGCCAACCACGGTCTGGGCGACGCGAGCGTTGCCCTTCTCTTCGGCGCGCTTGCGCAAAAGCTGCATCAGCCCTTCCATCATCAGCCGGTACTCGCGGCCGAATTTTTCCATGTCGGCCACCGGATCGCCGCCGGGAAAATCGGCCTCGTCCATGCCCATGCCGCGCAGGAAAGCGGCGCGCAATTCCGCGTCCGACGGTCCGGCTGACGGCCGCGCCGCGGATTGGCGGACAGGAGCGCGTGGTGGCGGTGGAGACGGGGGAGGCGGTGGCTGCGGTGGCGATGGCTCGACCGCGCGGACTGGCAGATCCCAGGGCGCTGCAGAGGGGGCAGGCGAGGGCGCATCGGTTGCACCGCCATCCGTCACGCCGGCGTCGAGGCTGGTGGACCCGGCAGGGCCGAAACCAAACCCGTCATCGTAGGCCGGCAGCTTCTCAGGATTGGATCTGCTCGGCTCTCTCGACCGCGGCGCGGAGTCGAGGCCGAAGGGATCGTCGAACGATGGCTTGGCGCCGTTTCTGTCAGTGGGCTCGGCCACCGGCGTTGCCACAGGGTCGAGGCTGAACGGATCGTCGAACGCCTGCGAGCTGCGTTCATCGGACCGCGCACGCGCGAACGCCCCGGGCACCGGCTTTTCGAACGGATCGGGCAGGTCGGCAGGGCGTGGCCGTCCCGGCTCTTCTTGGGTCGTGGACGAAAAGAAATCGTCGCCGCCGAGACTGACCGGCGCCCGCGACGCCGTCGGCTTGCTGGGCATCGAAGGCCTCAAGGCCGGCGCCTCGGTCTTCGCTGTCTGCAAATCGACGCACACCACATAGTCGCCCAGCCGCAGCCGCATGCCGCTTTGCAGGCGCTCGGAATTTCCCGCGCCGAGTGGGCTGCTGGCATCGTCGATGAACAGCCCGCTGCTGGAAGTATCGGTGACGAAATAGCCGCCCCGCTTGCTGGTGATCTTGCAGTGGGCGCGCGAGACGAACATGTCGGGATCGTTGATCTGCCAGTCGGCGTCGGCGCTGCGGCCGATTACCAGCTCGCCCTCGTCCAGCCGCGCCTGCCGCGTGACTTGCGCGCGTGGTCCCTGTTCGAGAGTCAGAAGCAGGCTCATGCCGCCACCTCTTCCCGCCAGCCGACGATGGTCCGCAACCGCATGTCGTCGGCGTCCCCCTTTTCGACCGGTCGCGCCAGCCAGGTGGTGCGGGCAAGCTGGACGGTGCCGAGCTTCGCCGGCGGCACTGCCTTTGCCGCAAGCACGATCCTGAGATCGACATCGATGGTCTCGCCGATCAGGTCGCGCACCGCCTGCTTCAACAGCTTCAGCCGCTCACCGCCCGGCAGGAAGGCCTTGTAATCGATATAGCTGAGCGCGCCGATGCGCAGCTCGATGCGGCTCTGCCGGCTGAAGCTGCGCGGGCCGATGGTGGCGCTGCGGCCGAGTGTGGCATAGCTGCCGGCCAGCCGGCTCTGCAGCGCCTTGGGAATGGTCATCCAGGCGCCGACGAATTCCTTCAGCACCACCGGAACCTTGAAGGCTTCGGCCAGGAACAGGGTCAGCCGTTCGGGACCGTCGACCTGGCTGGCGAGCGAGGCGGCCTGGCGAAGCTTTACCGCATCGAGTTCGGCGTCCTGGGTGCCCGGCAGCCCGATGCCGGCCATGGCTTCCAGCATGGAGCGGACGCGGCCGCCGACACCGCGTTCGACCTGCACGGCCGGATGCGCATCCGCCCAGGCGCGATAATAAAGCGCGATCATCCGGTGCTGCAGGATGTTGACGAAATCGACGAAGGTCGTGTCGCTCGTCTGCCGCGCCTCGGCGCCCGCATACCAGCGCTGCGACAGCCGATCGAGCACCCAGCGCGTCATATGCAGCGGCATCGGCCCTTCAGGCCCGAGCAGGCCCAGATTGTTAACCGTCACCCGCGCCGGCGACTTGTCCGTCGGTTCGCGGAAATCCACCACGTCCTGCACTGCGAAGGACAGCCGCACATTCTGGCCGAGCCTTGCCGGCTCGCGGTCCGGCCGGCCGGAATGGCCGAACAGGCCGCCTTGCCGCTCGAGCCGGCGCAGCAGTTCGAAAAAGTCGAAACTCTCGGACAGGGTTGCGGCTCGCTCTAGATCAGGTAGCGATTGCCGGGCGTCATCGGCCATGGCACATCCTCCTGTTTCTGGAGCAAGCGCGTGCGTGTGCGCACGAACCCGTTTATTCCGGCATGACGGGCAAACAGCCGCGACAGCAGGCCCGACATCAGCAAGGTGCTCTGCCCAGCCAGCACCGACTGGTCGACATGCAGCGTCACTTCCGTGCCGCGCCCAAAACACATCGGACCTTCGATCGCCAGCCTTTCGATCACCGCGCGCGAATCGATGCGCACGATCGAGCGTACATTGCGGGCAAGCCCGGGATCGCCGCGTTCGGCATAGAGATCGAGCAGCGCATGCAGCGGATCGACGCCGCGCCCTTCCTTGGCCAGGCTGAGGAAGTTCAGCGCCAGCTGCGACACCAGCCGCCAGGCCAGGTCGTCGGCGCGCGACTCGCTGTCGGCGCCGGTCGGCAGCGCTGCCGGGATGGCCGGCTGCGGCGAACGCAGCGCGCCGAGCAGCCTGACCGATTCCACCGGGTCGCCCGCTTCCAGCGTCAGCGTTGGCGTGTCGTCGAGGATGGCAAGATCGCGGTTTGTGCACAGTGCCACGACGTCGACGCGCTTGAGCGGCCGGTTGGCCTGACTGTTGACTGGGCGCGACACCGCCAGGAAGACGTCGTCGCCGGCATAGGAGGTCCGCGTCACGCCCTGGCGCCGCTCGTCCTCGGTCGGCCGGCGCGGCCGCCGCTCCGTCGAATAGACCCAGCCGCTGCCGCGATTTTGCCCAAGGCTGAAGAGTTCCGGTATCTCCGCGTCGGG
Source organism: Mesorhizobium sp. M0626 (assembly GCF_040320665.1). Taxonomy (NCBI): domain Bacteria; kingdom Pseudomonadati; phylum Pseudomonadota; class Alphaproteobacteria; order Hyphomicrobiales; family Phyllobacteriaceae; genus Mesorhizobium; species Mesorhizobium sp. M0626. The sequence continues at coordinate 235,378 of NZ_JAMYQD010000007.1, forward strand.
TCCCTCGGCATCGGCGTCTTCGACGCGGATGACGCGGTAGATTTCAAAGTCGCGCGCCCGCGTGCGGTCGGCATGCAGCACCTGGCGTGTCTTGCGCTGGTCGAGCTCGACGATGTTGCACTCGCGCTCGAAGAGATTGATGATCGGGGTGGCGAAGAGATCGAAATCCGCCGGCGTCAGATCGGCGAGTTCGGGCACCGGACGCCGGAACAGGAAGATGATTTCGAGCCCGGCCTGGCATTTGCGCACGACCGGCAGCAAGCCGGTGACGCGCCCATAATGGAAGCGCTCGGGCATCATGAAATATTCGCGCAGCAGACGGTAGCCTTCGAAGGTCGGCCGCGTGCGCGGCATCAGCGCCTCGGCATCGGCAATGCCGACCATCTCCGGCGGCGGTAGCGGCGACAATGGATTGGTCTTGCCTTCCGGTCGAGCGCCGACACCAGAGCAGACTCCGAAGATGGCGTCGAAGATTAGCGGCGCCTTGGTGCGGTTGGCGAAATAGAAGTCGAGCCGGTCGAGCGCCAGTTCGTCGAGCTTGCCTTTGCCGGTCCGCGCCAGCGTGATGCGAAGTGCCGCTTCGCCGGCCTTGCCGGCGATCGGGCCGATGCCGGCGGCGGCAAGCGCGCTGCGGTCCTGGAAATAGCCGACCGAACTGATCGCGATCGGAAACAGCGTCATGTCCTGCGCGGTGGTGAAGGTGCAGCGTGTCGACAGGCCGGCCTGCAGGCTGGAGACCAGCCGCGTGCCGCGCTTGACGGCGTGGCCGGCAAGCATTGTCTGCACCTGCTGGCCGGGCTTCAGCACCACCATGGCGGTTGCCGGCGCCGGCGTGACGAGATCGGGATAAAGCACGTCGAGGATGCTGCGCGAAAACCGCGAGCGCTCGGCATCCACCTTCAGGCGCGTGCGCGCGGCGAGGAAGGCGACGCCGTCGAGCAGCCGCTCCACATAGGGGTCGGGACACGGCACCGTATCCAGCGACAAATTGCGGGCAACCGCCGGATGCATGTCGGCGAACTCCGCCGCCAGCCCGCGTATGTGGGACAGTTCCTCCTCGTAATATTCTACGAAGACCCGGTCCATCTCTCAGGCTTCCCTGAACTCGGTGCGCGCCAGTCCGTTGTCGAGATTGATCGTCGTGCGCAGGCGCATGCGCTCGGGCGTCGGCGTCATGATCAGCACGGCGTCGATCTCGATCTTCAGGCCGGTCTTGTCGCCGAGGTTGACCGTGACTTTCGTCGCGCTCTCCTTCAGCCGCGGCTCGAATGCGGCGAGCACGGCGCGGATCTCGCGTGCCAGAACATCGCGATCGAAGTCGCGCGACGACCGGCCGGAGAAGGACGGCACGCCATAATTGACAACGCTGCGGCGCACCTCCGGAAAGTCGGCCAGCGATGTCGGACGGTCGGTCATCTGCTCGGCCTCGAGATCGGATAGCAGCGGCGCGGATTCGAAACGCTCGGTGTTGAACAGCGCCTCGATGTCGCGCCGCACGGCCTCGCGCAGCACATCGGGCGACACCACGATGCCTCGGCTTTCAAGCTCGCCACGGTGCCGGTTCTGAAACGCCAGCCGGTGCAGCCGGCGCTTCTGATCGGGGTTCAATGCGTCATCGGCGTCGATGCGCCTCGGTCCGTCTGCCAGCAGCTCGTCCAGGCGCTCTGCGCCAAGCTCCTCCTGCAGAGCCTGCCTGAGCCCGTCTATCTCCGAGCTCAGGCCCGGCAGATCGTTGACGAGGCGGTCCCACAGCGAAGGCTGTACCGCCTCGCGCTTGGCCCGTGAACCGCCCGCCTGTACCTTGTCGGCGGCAGGGCGCTTTGCTCGCCCCTCACTTGCCGACATAGACATCCATTTCGGCTTCGTCATTGTCGTCATAGACGAACTTGATCTTCTTGTAGGCGAAGGAGACTTCCTCCTGGATCAGGTCGGCTTCATCATCGGCCTGCGACATGTCGTATTCCATGATCGAGGCGTCGGTCAGGGTAACGACCAGATAGTCCTTGCTCTCGCCGTCGATGGTCCGCCGCGCGGAGAATTTGACCTCGTCCAGCGCCTTGTTTTCGAACAGGGCCTTGGCCAGATAGGGTGAGGCCTTGTCATAGTGCTTGGTGAACTTGATCATGCCCATCGACACGCGGCCTCGGCGCGAGAGGGAATTGGGGTCGTAGGGCGCGACCATCTTGTAATCGACGCCATGGATTTCGATCTCGTCGTCATGGCCGTCGCGTGTGCTAGGCCCCTTGATATCCGGAACTTTCAGAAAACCGTCGATCTTCATTGTGGGCATTTTCGTTCTCCACCGCTTTCAAACAAAGGTTGGTTGCTGCAATCAGGTCTTCACGGACGGCAATTCCGACACCAGCCTGAGTGAGGCGTTGATGCCCTCCAGCTGGTAGTGCGGGCGCAGATAGAAGCGGGCGTTGTAGTAGCCCGGCCGGCCCTCCACGCTGTCGACCTGCACCTCGGCGGCGGCAAGCGGACGCTTGGCGCGTGCCTTGTCGTCGGCGAAGGCCGGGTTGGCCAGCACGTACCGGTTGATCCATTCGGTCAACCAGATCTGCATGTCGGTGCGTTCCTTGAACGAGCCGACCTTGTCGCGCGCAATCGCCTTGAGGTAGTGCGCAAAGCGCGAGACCGGGAACAGATAGGGCAGGTTGGCTGAGAGCCGCTCGTTGGATTGGGCGTCGGGGTCGACCAGGCGGCCCGCCCGCGTCTCGTCATCCTGCAGCGAATGGGCGCCGATAAAGGCCGCGAGATCGGTGTTCTTGCGGTGCAGGATCGGCATCAGCCCGAGCTTGGCCAGTTCCGCCTCGCGCCGGTCGTCGATGGCGACTTCCGTCGGGCACTTCATCGCAATCGAGCCGTCATCGGTCGGGAAGGAGTGCACCGGCAGGTTGAGCACAGTGCCGCCATTTTCGACGCCGCGGATCTGGGTGCCCCAGCCATAGAGCTTGTGGCTGCGGTTGATGTTGACGCCCATCGGGAAGGCAGCGTTCATCCAGACATATTTGTTGTGATCGCCCTGCACTTCCTCCTCGAAGGAGAAGCCCTTGACCGGGACTGTCTCCGAGCCGTAGGGCAGCCGCGCCAGCACGCGCGGCATGGTCAGCCCGATATAGCGCGCATCCTCGCTCTCGCGCAGCGATTGCCACGAGGCGTAGGCCGGGTTGGAGACGATCTGCTGCAGGTCCTGCGGGTTGGGCAGTTCCTGCCAGCTGTCCATGCGGAACAGCCGTGGCGAGGCGGCGGCGATGAACGGCGTGTGCGCCGAGGCGCAGATGCCGGAGATGTTGCGCAACAGGCCGACGTCGCGCGGGTGGTTGGAGAACTCGTAGGCGCCGATGACGCAGCCGATCGGTTCGCCGCCGAGCATCGAATACTCGTCGGTGTAGACTTTCTTGAAGATCGGGCTCTGGTCCCACATCTGGCCTTCATAGTCTTCGAGCGTATCGGCCAGTTGCTCCTTGGAAATGTTCATCACCCGGATCTTCAGCTTCTGATCCGTCTCGGTGTTGTTGATGAGGTACCAGAGGCCGCGCCAGGTGCCTTCCATCTGCCGCACTTCCGGCGCGTGCAGGATTTCGTTGACCTGGGTCGTCAGCATCTTGTCGATGCCGGCGATCAACGACTTGATCGACTTGATCGAGTTGGACGAAATCGTCGTCGTCTCGGAGCGCGACTGCGCCGCCAGAGCCAGGTTGCGAACCAGCTGCTGCAGCTTCTCGCTGTCGTCCTTCTTGACCTTGAAGTCCTTCTCCAGCAGCTGGCTGAATTCACCGAGATCGACGGCCTCGGCCTCGGCGACGGATGCTGCGGTCTTTTGCTGTTCGGCCATGATCTATTCCTCACCCTTGTCGTCGGACAGCGCCTGGGCGGCGATCTGGCCAAGCAACGGCTGGTTGTTCAGCAATTGGGCTATGCGCTTTTCGGCATCGACCCGGCCGTCCATGAAGCCGAGCAGCTCCTCGAGCTGGCGCCGCATCTTGAGGATTTCGGCCAGCTGCGGGACCTGTTCGGCGATCTTGTCGGGGGCGAAATCGCCCATCTTGGTGAAGGTCAGGTCGAGCGCCAGCTCTTCGTCGCGCTCCTGTCCCTCGGCCTGCGGCAGCGTGTTCTTCACCCGCGCCTTGACCCTGGGTCCCAGCGCTTCCATGAATTTGGGGAAGCGGTTGGCATCGGTCTCGACAAAGGAACGGTCGAGCACTGTCTTGGACGCTTCCCTTGTCTGCGATGCGCCCGACAGGTCGGCCATCACGCCCATGACGAACGGCAGTTCGATCGTCGTCGGGCTGCCGTAGGTTTCGACATCGTAGGCGATCTGCACGCGCGGGGCGCGATTTCGCTCGATGACCTTCGCTTTGCTTTCGGCTGGCATGTGTTGCTACCTTTCATCCTTCTGGGCAGTCTTCTTGGCGTCTGGAACGCCGGCGAGCAGCCGGAATTCCTTGAGCCCCGACGGGGCGAGGTCTTCCATCAGTTCAACGAAATCCATGTGCACCATCCTGCGCACCCGGCGGGCGAGATGCGGGATCGGGCTCGACGGCTCGGTGCGGTCGTAGAACGCGACCACAAGGTCGAGGCACTTCACCACATCGTCGCGCGAGGAAATCCTGTCCGGGAGCCCCGCACCGGTCTCCGCGTAGCTTGCCATCGTCTCGGCTCCATGACCGTTTCTGACCGGCGCGGCCGGGCTTGCCGCCGCAGCAGCCGGGCTGGCCGCCCCCTTCGTCGCTGCCTCTTCCGTGGTCTCGACCGCCGTATTGCGTTCCAGCGTCGTCAGCACGCGCTGCAAAAATCGTTTCAGGTCCGGGACGGCGGCCCCGTTGCTGTCAAAGCGGGCATTCAGCGCCGTATCGACCGCGTCGAGCGCCTCGATCGCAGCGTGCGCCCCGGCGATGAGCGCCGTCATCTGTTCACCGGCCTGGTCCTGATGGGCGGCACAACCGCTGCCCACCCGGTTCAGGAGCTGTCCGTGCGCGCTGACCAGCGCTGCCTTCTCCGTGGCATTCAATCCCGACGCCGCTTCCTGAAGCATGACGCGATCGTCGAGCGCACCCTGTTCGAGATCGCGTCCGCTGATCGGCCCGATGGGACGCGGCGCGAAGAAGACCATCTCCCTGAGGTTCGCCAGCAGGCCTTCCTGGCCGTTCTGCAGGTCGGCCAGCGCGTTGAGGCGGCGCAGGGCGGCCTCGCGTGGTTGGGGGCTGGCGCGCAGCGCCGGGTGCATCGTCTCCCAATGCGTCTCGAAGGTCCTTGCAATCAGGGTCAGGCCCTGTGCCAGTCCGGCCAATCCCTCTTCATTGGCCAGCGCCCGGGCGACAATGACAAGCAGGCGCAGGTCGCGGCCATGCGAACGCAACTCCTCGGCCTTGCCGAGCACGGCAGGCCAGTCGACCGGAATGGTCGATTGCGCGGCTGGCTTGTTGCGCCCGTCATGGACGACCTTGACCTGCGGCTCCGTGAGCCGCTCCAGCTCATGAAAAGCCGGATCGTTGCGCAAGTCTTCGCCTGACGGATTTTCACCGTCCAGCGGAGCAAGCCAGAGTGCGAGATCGATCACAGATACCCCCGGCGACCGGCTCTAAAACCGTACGTGACCCAACGTTAGCACACGGTTGCATATTCCCACAATTCGCCATCCGCTCAAAAGTTAACGAGCGCTAATGAATGTCGGTGCAACTGCGTCTCGGATGGCGCAATTCATGGCGTGCTTGGCCAACCTCGTATGTGAAGCGCATCGCATAGGATTAGAAAAAATCGTGGTTGTCTCCATTTGGCGGCGCGGGACTCTCCACAACGGGAAAAGGCCGGCTGCATCAAGCGCTTTGTCAAGCGGCTGCTTATGTGGCAGGCTGTCGACGGGCAGATTGCAGGAGCACGTTCGATGGAACAGCGCCGGTCGTCGCAGGGGTTCAAACGCAAGGAACTGGTTGGCAAGCTCAATCCGGTCTGCCTGCGCGCCTTCAAGGCCGCCGCCGACAGCGCCAAGCTGCGCGGCAATCCTTACGTCGAACTCGTCCATTTCATAGAACAACTGGTGCTGTCCGAGCGTTCGGATGTGCAGATGATCATTGCCGATGCCGGCGTCGATGCCAGCCGGCTTACCAGCGACATGACCCGCGCCGTCGACAAGCTGCCCTACGGCGCCACCTCGATCGAGGAATTTTCCGACCACATTTTCCACGCCATCCAGGAGGCCTGGAACCTGGCGACGCTGGAATTTGGCATGGAGGAGGTCCGCAGCGCCCATATCGTGCTCGCCTGCCTGAAGACGCCGGTGCTGGAAGGCCTGGTGGCGAAGATCAGCGGCGAATTCGACAAGATCGACGCCGACGGGGTCATCGCCCGCTTTGCCGAGGTGGTGGAGGGCTCGCTCGAAGCCGGCGCCATGGCAGCAGTGGCTCCCACCGCGGAGGCGCCGCGGCGAGCTCCGGGCGGGGACTCCGCGCTGGCCAAATACGCCACCGACCTGACCCAGCGCGCCCATGACGGCAAGATCGATCCGGTCGTCGGCCGCGATCCGGAAATCCGGCAGATCATCGATATCCTGATGCGGCGCCGGCAGAACAACCCGATCCTGACCGGCGAGGCCGGCGTCGGCAAGACTGCGGTGGTCGAGGGCTTTGCCCTGCGCATCGCCCAGGGCGACGTGCCGCCGCCACTCCAGGGTATCAGCGTACGCATGCTCGACATCGGCCTGATGCAGGCCGGCGCCAGCGTCAAAGGCGAGTTCGAAAAGCGCCTGAAGGCGGTCATCGACGAAGTTCAGTCATCCGAAACGCCGGTCATCCTGTTCATCGACGAGGCACACACGCTGATCGGCGCCGGCGGTGCGGCGGGAACCGGCGATGCCGCCAATCTCTTGAAGCCGGCGCTGGCGCGCGGCGAACTGCGCACCATCGCCGCAACCACCTGGGCCGAATACAAGCAGCACATCGAAAAGGACCCGGCGCTGACCCGCCGTTTCCAGGTGGTCAAGATCGACGAGCCGTCGGAAGCGGTCGCCGTGCTCATGCTGCGCGGTGTTGCCGGCGTGCTCGAACAGCATCACGAAGTGCAGATCCTGGACGAGGCGATCGAGGCGGCGGTCGGCCTGTCGCATCGCTACATCCCGGCGCGGCAATTGCCCGACAAGGCGGTCAGCCTGCTCGACACCGCTTGCGCCAGGGTGGCGATCTCGCAGCATGCGACGCCGGCCGAGGTCGAGGACATTTTGCGGCGCCGCCAGGTGCTCGAGGTCGAAAGCGGCATCATCGGCCGCGAGGCCGCGATCGGCATCGAAGTAACTGACCGGCAGGCGCGGGTCGAGGCCGGGCTCACTGAGACGGGGACCATGCTCGCCGCCGCCGAGGAGCGCTGGGAGCGCGAAAAGGCGCTGGTTGCCGAGATCCTCGAACTGCGCGCGCGGTTGCGCGGCGACGGCGTGCCGCTCGATGCGGTGGCGACAGCTGAGACCGATGCCGAACCGGCAGCGCCGGACGAAGAAAAGACCAAGGTGCCCAAGGCCGAGACGCCCAAGGCCGAAACGTCCGAGACCGAGGCGCCGGCGGCCGAAGCTGCGCCGTCAGATCCTGCCGCCGATCTGGCGCGGTTGCGCGAACTCATGGCCGAGCTTGCCACCGCGCAAGGCGAGACGCCGCTGATCCTGCCGTCGGTCGACCGCAATGCGGTCGCTGCCGTGGTCCAGGACTGGACCGGCATCCCGACGGGCAGGATGCTGTCCAGCCAGACGGAAAAGGCGCTCAAGCTCGCCGACACTTTGTCCGAACGAGTCGTCGGCCAGGATCACGCCATGGAGATGATCGCCAAGCGCGTGCAGACCAGCCGCGCCGGGCTCGGAGCGCCGGAAAAGCCGGTCGGCGTGTTCCTGCTCTGCGGCCCCTCAGGTGTCGGCAAGACTGAGACGGCCCTGGCGTTGGCCGAGACGCTCTATGGCGGCGAACAGAACCTGATCTCGATCAACATGTCCGAATTCCAGGAGGCGCACACCGTCTCGACGCTCAAGGGCGCACCGCCCGGCTATGTCGGCTACGGCAAGGGCGGCATTCTCACCGAGGCCGTGCGCCGAAAACCCTATTCGGTGATCCTGCTCGACGAGGTCGAGAAGGCGCATCCCGACGTCCACGAGATCTTTTTCCAGGTCTTCGACAAGGGCATGATGGATGACAGCGAGGGAAGGCGCATCGACTTCAAGAACACGCTGATCCTGCTGACGTCCAATGTCGGGTCCGAAGTCATCATGGAGCGGACCGGCAACGGCACGGTGAGGGCAGGGCTCGACGGCCTCGATGCTGCCCTGCGCGCTCCACTGCTGAAGGTGTTTCCAGCGGCCTTCCTCGGCCGCGTCGTGACCATCCCTTACTATCCGCTTTCGGATTCGATGATCGAGGCCATCACCCGCCATCAGTTCGGCAAGATCGCGCGGCGGCTGCGCGCCAGCCACGACGCCGAACTGGTGATCGGCGACGGCGTCATGGCGCTGGTCAAGGCGCGCTGCACCGAAATCGAGTCCGGTGGCCGCATGATCGACGCCATCCTCACCAACACGCTGTTGCCGGAACTCAGCCGCGGCGTGCTGAACCGGTCGCTCGACGGCGAGAAGATGACCAAGGTGACCGTCAGCGCTTCCACTGACGGGTTTGCCTATTCGTTCGAATAGTCAGGCCTGACTGCTCGGCTCCGTCTCGGCGCGGATCAGCTTGATGTCGGCGCCGGCTGCCCAGGCGCCGATATCCTCGCGCCGCAACGCCGCCGCCATCATGTCGGGAAACAGGTCCGGCGTGCAGGCGAAGACCGGTATGCCAAGTGCCGCGACCGAAGCCGACATCGCCGGATCATAGCCCGGCCGGCCCTGATCGGTCAGCGCCAGCAGCACGATGACATTGACGCCGGACCGGACCAGCGCCGCAAGCCGCCGCAGCAAGTCCTGGCCGTTGCCGCCCTCATAGAGGTCGGTGATCAGCACGAAGTGGGATTTGGTCGGCCGCTCGATGCGGTCGGCGCAATAGGCGACCGCCTGGTTGATGTCGGTGCCGCCGCCGAGCTGCACGCCAAACAGCACCTCGACCGGGTCGCTGAGCTCTTCGGTCAGGTCGACGATGGCCGTGTCGAAACAGACCAGCTTGGTGCGCACGACCGGCAGCGACGCCATCACCGCGGCGAAAATCGAGGCGTAGATCACCGAACTCGCCATCGAGCCGGACTGGTCGACGCACAGCACCACTTCGTCGAGATCGACTAGCCGGCGTTGCTTGCGCATGAAGCCGACCAGTTTTTCCGGCACGACGGTTTTGTGCTCAGGCTGGTAGTGGCGAAGATTGGCCGAGATGGTGCGCGGCCAGTCGATGTCGCGTTGGCGCGGCCGGTTGGTGCGTCGCGACTTGTCGAGCGCGCCACGGATCGCCTCGGCGGTCTTCTGCTCCAGCCGCTGCATCAGCTTGGCGACGATGTCGGCGATGATGGTGCGGGCAATGTCCTTGGTCTTGGCCGGCATCACCGAACGCAGCGAGATCAGGTCGGCGACGAGGTTGACGTCGGCCTCGATCGCCTTGAGGAATTCCGGCTCCATCAGCATCTGCTTCAGGTTCAGCCGCTCGAAGGCATCCTTCTGGACGATCTGGACCACCTGGGCGGGAAAGAAGGAGCGGATATCGCCCATCCATTGCGCCACGCGTGGCGCCGAGCGGCCGAGCCCGCCGCGCCGCTTGCGCGGGTCGGCATCGGCATTGGCGCCGTCGCCGTAAAGCGCATCGAGCGCCGAAGACAGTTTTTTGTCATCACTGGAAAGGGCGGAGGAAGCCTCGTCATCGGCGCCGATCGCCAGCCGCCAGCGGCGCTCGCGCCCGCTATCGGAGGATGCTGGGCCGGGTTCGGGCACTTCGGCTTCGTCATCCATTGTCACACTCCGCCCGCCAGCAATGGCCCAAGCCGCTCCAGGTGACGGCGCCAGCCTTCGCCGCCATCCGGCGCCGGCGTCAGGCCGGCCGGCAACCTTGCGGTGCGGCCGAGCACGGCCTCGATCAACCGCTGCCGCTCCATCGAGTCCAGATTGGAGAAGACGCGGCGCAGCAATGGCAGATGCGCGATGAAAGCGTCCTCGTCGAGCGATTTCAGCCACCCATCGACGGCGCCGCGCAGGCCCTCGTCGTAGATCAGCCGCTGGCCGGCAGTGCTGAAGAAACCTTCGAAGAACCCCGCTGCCTGGGCGACCGGCGTCCCCGGCGACAGCCTGCGTCCGAGCAGCCCGGCGGCGTCCTCTGCCGACAGTTGGCCGGCTTCATAGAGCAGATGCGCGGCGCAGCCGGCGAGCAGCGCCGTCGAGCCCGGACCTTCCAGCACGCCGGTCAGGCCGTTGCGCCATGCATCGAGCACGCCTTCGCCGGGCTCGACCAGCCGGATGGCCGTGTCGGCCTTGCGCACAGCACCGACCAGCGTGGTGGCGGCCTGCTCGTCCAGGTCGCGCACCGCATAGGGCAGCGCGATCGCGCCTTCGACGATCAACCGTTCCAACAAACCGGACAGCCGGTTGGTTTCGGTCTTGCGCGCCTCGCCGTAACGGATGATGTCGGCAAGCGGCGGCACCGAGGCCAGCATCTCCAGGCATTCGCTGCTGTGCGCTGCGCGCGCCTCCAACGCTACAAGGCCGGCGCTCGCGGCCTCCGACAGATCCGCCGTAATGGCGCTCTGGACAAGGGCGGCAAGCGTGTCGAGGCTCGCGGCCGCACCGAGCATCTGGATCAGGCGGCCATTGGCGGCCTTTTCGATAGTCGGGCCGTAGATCAGGTTCTCGACCAGGCGCACGGCATATTCCGGCTCCCAGGCCAGCGTCCATTTTTCGCGAAAGGTGCCGCGGCTGCGGCCGGCGTCGGCCAGCCTGCCCCATTGCACGCCAAGCACGTCCAGCCGGTGCAGCAATGTCGAACGAAACAGTCCGCTTTCGCTGCGCAGATCGACCGACAGCTCGCGTTCCAGCGCCTCCGGCTTCAGCCGCGCCGCCTTCTGGTTGCGCTGCAGGTCCTCGATCAGCGGCGCCAGCGGCGTGTCGGGCGGAATCTCGCCGACATCCGCGCCCAAAAGCAGCTCGGCCTCGACCAGCGCCCACAGCACCGCTTCGCCGTTGAACAGCGCCGCGATCGCGGCATCGCGCAGTTCCTCGAAGCCGGGCTTCGGCCGCTCGCGAATGGCAGCCAGTGTGCGCGCAAGCCGCTCGGCCTCGATCAGCGACGCGGTCGACACCAGATGGCCCTTCGCCCGCAGCACCGCCGCGATCGTCGCCAGCCACAGCGTCGCGGCGTCGCGCCGCCCTCGTGTGCGCCACAGATGCTTGCACCAGCCGGGCGCGACGACGCCAGCGCCATAACCATAGCCCAGAGCAAGACGCGGCCCGGTCCATGGCGCCCATGTCATGATGCTTTTGCGCCGGGCAATTCCCTTGATCAGCGCCTGGTCGTTCTTCTGCGTGTGCGCGGCCTGCAGGGCCGGCACATGCCATGCGCCGCAGACGACGGCGATCGGTCCGGCGAATTCCTTGCGCGCGGCGGCGATTTCCAATCGCATATGCGCTTCACGCTTGGCCTCGAACGGCGCGATCGCACCTTCGCCGTCGCGCAGCGTCGTCATCGCATCGGTGATGGCAGCGAAGATTGGACCCGGCTGCGGATTCTGCTCGATAATGTCGGCCCACCAGCTTTCGCCATCTTCATAGCCGGCGGCCGCAGCCAGCGTGCCGATCGGGTCGCGATGCGATGCGGGCTCGCCATCCTCACCGGTTTCGTCCTTGGGTTCGGGCTTGTCGGCGTCAGCCGTTTTGTCGGGGTCGTCGGTTGCCGGTGCCGCGAACCGTGCCGATGACGGCAGGTCGATGAACCGCAATGCCGCCTTGTTCGCCACCGCCCACACCGCCGCCTGGTATTCCGGCGAGAACTCGGCGAACGGCCAGAAACTTGTCGCGGCCGGATCGTCCTCGGGGTAGCAGAGCAGCGCCACCGGCGGCTGCATCTGCGGGCGCGCCAGCAATGGCAGCAGGGCGGACGCGTCGCTCGGCCCTTCGATCAGCACCGCGACCGGCTGCAAGTCCCGCAGCGCCTGCACCAGGCTGTCGGCGGAGCCCGGCCCGTGATGGCGGATGCCGAAATAGGCGACGTCGCTCATGACCTCAGATCGCTGCGTTCAGCGCCGCGTAATAGCCGGCATAGTCCGGCCGCTTCTTGAGCACCGTTTCGAGATATTCCTCCAGCACCACCTTGTCCTGCACCGGGTCCTTGACGATGGCGCCGACAAGGCTGGCGGCGAGGCCTTCGGCGCCGAGCTTGCCGCTGTCGAACCACGCCGCCTGGCTGAGGCCGCCGACCATGGTGGCGATCGCCTCGGCGGTCGAGAGCGAACCCGAAGGCGTCTTCAGCGTCACCTTGCCGTCGGCGGTTGCGCCCGAGCGCAGCTCGCGGAAAATGGTCAACACTCGAGCGATCTCCTCGCCGACATTTTTCGGCACCGGCAGGTCGAGCCCGCCGGCCATCTCGTCGACCCGCTTGGAGACGATCGCCACCTCTTCCGCCATGTCCTCGGGCAGCGGCAGCACCACCACATTGAAGCGGCGTTTCAGCGCCGAGGACAGCTCGTTGACGCCCTTGTCGCGGTTGTTTGCGGTGGCGATGATGTTGAAGCCGCGCTGGGCATAGAGCGACGTGTTGAGTTCCGGGATCGGCATCATCTTTTCCGACAGCACGGTGATCAGCGTATCCTGTACATCGGAGCCCATGCGCGTCAACTCTTCCAGGCGGCATAGCTTGCCGCTCTCCATGGCGCGGTAGAGCGGCGTCGGCACCAGCGCCTCCTGGCTCGGCCCTTTGGCCAAAAGCTGCGCATAGTTCCAGCCGTAGCGGACCTGGTTCTCGTCGGTACCGGCCGTGCACTGCACGATCAGCGTGGAATTGCCCATGATGGCGGCGGCGAGATGTTCCGACACCCAGGATTTTGCGGTGCCGGGAACACCGAGCAGCAGCAGCGCGCGGTCCGTGGCGAGTGTCGCCACCGCCGTTTCCATCAGCCGGCGGCGGCCGACATATTTTGGCGATATCACGGTGCCGTCGCTTGCCTTGCCGCCGAGCAGGTAGGTCAGAACGGCCTTTGGCGACAGGCTCCATCCCGCAGGTTTTTGCTTGTCGTCATTGCGCGCCAGCGCCTGCAGTTCAGCGGCATAGGCCTGCTCGACAGGGAGGCGGATGGCTGCGTTCATGGTGCTGTTCTCCGGATTGTCATGTGTTGGTTCCCGTCAGGGCCGCGTTGAGGCGCAGGAAAGCGAGCGAGGCTGCCGCCGGCGGCATGCCAGCCGCAACGACATGCTCGATCAATTTTTCCGCTGTCGCCGCAGTGGCCAGAAAGCCCATCGTTTCCAGCAGGTCGTCGGCGGTTCGCTTCATAGCGTCATCATCGCCGGCGACAGCCGAACGCAATGCCGCCAAGCCCTGGCCGTTCGTCAGGTCGGGCCATTCCAGCCAGTTGGCTTCGAAGCCCTCGGCAAGGGTGAGCGCGCTAATATACTGCGGCGTATCTTTCAGGATCAGTCTGACCAGGACACGCTTCCTGCGGCTATCGAGGCGCGGTGTCAGGTGCAGCACGAATAGTGCCGGCTTGCCTCCCCCGGCGACTAGTGTGTCGGCCATCTGCGTTACGGCAGCGTCGCTGCCCGACGCTGCGACCATTCGTGAGATCTGGATGTCCGCATTTTTGTCGGCACCGAATTGCCAGGCTGCAATGAAATCGGGTTCGCTGACCCCAAATCGGGAAGCGAGGTCGACCAGGTTGCAGGTCTCGAACAATTCGGCGCGGCGCTTTTCCTGCGCCGGCGATTTGAGCTTTGCCGGCGTGTATGTGGTGCGGCGGCGGATGAAGCCGGATTTGCCTTCTGTGATGAAGGCGGCGAGTTCGGCAACGGGGTCGTCGGCTCCGTCGTTGCCCGGCCGGCCATGCTCGCCCAACCTTGCCAGCAGCCGGCCCGCCAGCTCCCGCACCTTGCCGGAGCGGTCGGTGGTCAGGCTTTTCAGGAATGGCGCGTCCGTGGGCGTCAGGTTGAAATGCATGAGTTCGATGAGCGCCAGCCGGACTTCAGCCGGCTCGCCCGTCGCCTTGGCTTCCATCAGGCTGCGGGCCGTGGCCGGATCGCGACGGCGCATCTCGGCCAACGCGATACGGCGCGCGGCGGGGTAAAAGTCATCCCAGTTCTGCGCCGTCAGCTGCTCCTGCGGGGCAATCTTCAGCCCCTCGACGCTGGCCTGCCAGTCGATCCACGGCGCATAGATGTCAGGGCTGTTCTGGTCTGATGCCGACGGCATCCAGTCCATCGGATGCAGCACGTAGCCGCGGCTGGCGACGAGCGTCGCGACACGCGACTTGCGCTGCGCATCGGCGGCGTTCTTCAGGGCCGCCCGCAACAGCGGCCGCAACCGCTCCGGCAGCAGCGGCAGGCCAAGCCTCGGCAGCGGCGGGCGCCGCTTCAGCGTCTTCGGCGCCGACGGCCGCAGGCCGACATCGAGCGCCTGCGCCGCGATCGCCAGCAGACGTCGCTCCCGTTCGTCTGGGCTTGCGCCACCCGCGATCTCCTTCCATGCGGTTGGCGCCAGATCGAACGCGGTTCCGCCGGTGATCCAGCAGTCGCGCATCGTCGCCAGGCCGGTTAGTTCGAGCTCGTTCATGACAGATCGAGCCTCCCGAAGCCGCTTTGCGCGGCCAGCAGATCGAGCCGCGCGCCGTTCCAAAGCGCTGCCGTGGCCGCAAGGTCGAGGCCAAGCACGGTCTGATCGACGGTCCCGCTAACAGGCAGGGCGATCCCTTGCGGGTCGTGCGCCGCTTGCCACCAGGCGGTGCCGCGCTCATCGAGCAGGATCGCGCCGGCAGGCAGCATCAGCGGGCTATCGGTCGACCAGGGCGCTGCGTCCTGGTGCGCCGCATGCGCCGCGAGCGGGTCCTTGACAGCGTCGCGGCCGAAATCCGGCCAGGCGCCCGACACGACGTCGCCCTTGCGCTCCGCCACCAAGGCCCGCAGTGGCTGGCGCGACGGGTAGAATACCAGGCGGGCGTGGAACCGGTCACCGGGCGTGAACGCGGCCGAGCGGCGGCCGGCCGAAGCCGGAAAGAAATCGAGCAGCAGCCCAAACTGCGGCGTCGGCCTTTTCAGATCGAGCAGCCAGGTCGAATGGCTGACGAGACCGTCGCGGCGGGTCTCGATCTTCTCGCCGACGACCTCCCAATGGCTGTCGACCTGCTTCGCGTCGGGACTGGACAGAACCTGGTCGCGGGT
Source organism: Mesorhizobium sp. M0626 (assembly GCF_040320665.1). Classification (NCBI taxonomy): domain Bacteria; kingdom Pseudomonadati; phylum Pseudomonadota; class Alphaproteobacteria; order Hyphomicrobiales; family Phyllobacteriaceae; genus Mesorhizobium; species Mesorhizobium sp. M0626. Next base: position 250,676 of record NZ_JAMYQD010000007.1, read on the forward strand.
TTCGGACGCCGACACCAGTCGCTTCAGCTCGGGATCGTCGGGCGCCGAGCGCCAGGCTTTGGCCAGCAGCACCAGCTTGCCGAGTTCGCGGATCGCCGTGTCCGGCCGTTCCTCGCTGCGCAGCGCCATTAGCCGGGCCGGGATTTCGTCGATGCGTCCGGCAAGCGCCGTCGCCTTCATGTCGACAAGCCGCGCGGCAATGCGGCGGCAGCGCTCGCTGCTGGCGTCGGCAAAGGCGGAAAGGCCGAGCCGCAGCTGGTCGGCAATCCACTGGTCGAGTTCGTCCAGCGCGCCTGCCACCGCGGTGCGCGTATCTTCCGCCCGCTTGCGCTGCGCCGTCTCGCGGCGCTCCGTCGCGGCGGCGTCATCGACGGTGCTTTCCTCCGCCTGCGAGGCCTCGCCAATGCTCTTGCCAGACGCGCCCCTGCCAGGCTTTGCGTCGACCAGCGGGGGCGCAGTCTTCCTGCGCCGGCCAAGCCAGTCATTGACCCATTCCGGCGTTGTTTCGGCTGATGTGAAGCTGGCCGGCGCCGTGGCGGCGATCCACATCAGCGCCAGCGTGTGCTTGCAGGGAAATTTTCGCGACGGGCAGGTGCATTTGTAGCCGTGGTCGCCGGTGTCGACGACGGTGCGATAGGGGTTGGATCCCGAGCCCTGGCATTCGCCCCAGATCAGCGCCTGCTGCTCGTTCTTCTCCAGCCGCGGCCAGTTCGAGCGCTTGGTGAGCTTCGAGGCGGCGCTTAGCGACGCCTGATCGGGGGCCAGCGCCTCGATGGTTTTCAGTTCGAATTCCAAGCCGCGCCTCTCGTCACCCCAAATCAATGCCTGGCATCAATATAGGGTGCCGTTTGTGAAGGATTGTTGTGGCCCCGGCAAGACGAAGATAGCGCAGATCAGTACAGCGGCGTGGCCATATGCCGGGGCGTCGGCCATTGCGCCGTGATCTCGGGCTGCACCGGGCGCTCGAGATAGGTCGACAGCACGACATAGCTTCGCGTCGAGGTGACGCCGGGCGTTTCGTAGAGACGCGCCAGCAGGCCTTCGAGCGCCCTGGTGTCCTCGGTGCGGACCTTGAGAAGCATGCAGGTGTCGCCGGCCACCGAATGGATTTCCTCGACCTCAGGATATTGGGAGACGGCCATCAGCTCCGGTGTCTTGCCCCAGCCCTTGGTATCGATATGCACGAAGGTGAGCAGCGGCTTCTTCACCGCCTTCGGGTCGATGATCACAGCCGTGCCGCGGATGGCGCCGCTGCGCCGCAGGCGCTTGACCCGCTCATGCGCCGCCGGCGGCGAAAGGCAGACGCGTTCGCCAAGTTCGGCGTAGCTGATCGTCGCATCCTCGACCAGCACGCCTAATATTTTTCGGTCGATTGCGTCGAGCTCGCGGGGAGCTACCTTGTTCTGCAGAACCCCATCTGTTTCTTCGTCCATATCGAAATTCCTTGTTGTCGCGGAATTCAGTTCGGCCATTATGACCCGATGACGAACGCGCATCAAGCTGCAACGCTCCATCAGCCGATCCCGGCGCTGGCCTATCTCCTGACCGGCTGCATCGCCGTCATCGGCTCGAACTCGCTGGTCCTGGGTCCAATTGCTCCGGCAGTCGCCGCATCCTTCGGCACCAGCGTGCCGGCGGTGATGGCCGCGTCGGCTGCCTTCGGCCTCGGCACTTCGGCCAGCGCTTTGTTCCTCGCCTGCTATATCGACGGCGTCGGCGCCCGCCGCATGCTGCAGGGCGCTCTGCTGTTGCTGGCGGTCGGGCTTCTCGCCAGCGCGCTGGCGCCGCCGGTGATCATGCTGGTCGCGGCCCAGGCCGTCGCCGGCATCGCCGCCGGCGTCGCCATGCCGGCCATCTATGCCAGTGCAGCGGCAATTGCGCCGCCCGGCCGCGAAAGCGGCACGATCGGCGTCGTGCTGACCGGCTGGACGGTCTCCATGGTGGCCGGCGTGTCGCTGTCGGCCGTGCTTGCCGATCTCGTGCACTGGCGCGCCGTCTTCGCCGCCGTCGCGGTGCTTTCCGCCATTGCGCTTGCTGCCTTGTCGATGACCTCGCTCAGCGACGTCAGGAAGAGCGGCCCGGCGCCGTCGCCGTTCGTTGCGCTGGCCATTCCGGGGATCGTGCCGCTGCTCATCGCCTGCACCGCCTTCATGACCGCTTTTTACGGCGTCTACGGCTATCTCGGCGATCATCTGCACCAGGATCTGGGCGAGCCCGTCAGCGCCAATGCGCTGGCCGCGCTCGCCTATGGCGCCGGCTTCGGCGCCGCGGCCTTCCTCGACGGCGTCATCGACCGCATCGGCGCGCGGCGCGTCATGCCCTTCGCCTATCTGCTGGTCGCCGTCGTCTATGTCGCCATCGCGCTCGCAAGCAGCAATTTCGTGCTGATCCTGGCTATGATCGCCATATGGGGCCTTGCCAATCATTTCGGCCTGAACGTGCTGGTGATGCGCCTTACCGCGCTCGATCCGTCGCGCCGTGGCACCATCATGGGTCTGAACAGTTCGGTCACCTACCTCGCCGTCTTCATCGGCACCACCAGCTTCGGGCCGCTTTATTCATCGTTCGGCTTTGCCATCTGCGCGATCGTCGCCGCCGTGCTGATGCTGGTTGCGGCAGCAGCGGGGTCATGGCGGTCGCCTCCGCCCATCAAGCCGTAAAGCTTGCGTCCTCATCCCGTCCTTCGCTAGAGCTTGGCTTGCCATGCGAGCCCCGCCCGGATGAAGACGACGCTTGAAACCACTGCCGACCCCTCGTCAGACGACCTCGCCTTCCTGGCCGAGCGGCTGACGGCGTTCAATGACGGCGCTGTCGGCCCCTCCGGCCGCAAGCCGATCGCGGTCTTCGTTCGTGACGAGCACGGCGCTGTTGTCGCCGGCATTTCGGGATACACCGCCTGGGGCTGGCTCTATGTGCAATGGCTGTGGGTCGACGAACGCCTGCGCGGCCGGCATATGGCCGGCGACATGCTGGACGCTGCCGAGCGCGAAGCAGTCGCCCGGGGCTGCCAGAACGCCTGGATCGACACGTTCAATCCGACAGCGGCCAAAGTCTATGAGCGGCAAGGCTACCGGCGCTTCGGCGAACTGCCTGACTTCCCCATCGGCCGCAGCCGCATCTTCCTGCAGAAGAAGCTCTAACCTGCCAGCCGCCCGCCTTGCATCGGCCGCGGCACGCCGGTGGTGCTGGGAAAGCTGATCGGCAGGCCGCGCAGCACGCGCACGGCAAGGAAGGCAAAGCATTCGGCCTCCACCGCATCGCCTTTCCAGCCCAGTGTCTCGGCCTGCACCACCTCGACGTTGGCGCGCCTCGCCAGCATCGCCATCATCGTCGGGTTGCGGCGGCCGCCGCCACTGACCGCCAGCCGCTTCGGCCGGCGCGGCAACAAATCGAGCGCCTTGCCGACGGCCGAGACGGTGAAGGCCGTCAGCGTCGCCGCCCCATCCTCTGCGCTGAGGCCGTCGGCCATGGCGGCGCCGAAGTCGAAACGGTCGAGCGATTTCGGATAGGGCTTGGTCAGATACGGATGCTGGAGCAATTTGGCCAGCCGCACTTCATCGACGGTGCCGGCCGCGCCCAGTGCGCCGTCGCGGTCCATCTCGCCGAGGCCGTTTGCCTTGATGAAATCGTTGAGCGGTGCGTTGGCCGGGCCAGTGTCGAAGGCGACGATGTTGTCCTTGCCGTCCCACCAGGTGACGTTGCCGACACCGCCGAGATTGAGCACCGCCGTGTCGCCGCTGGCGTCGGCTTCCCTCAAAAGCGCCGCGTGGTAGGCAGCCGCCAGTGGTGCGCCCTGGCCGCCAGCGCGCACATCGTCCGAGCGGAAATCATAGGCGACCTTGGCGCCCAAAATGGAATGCATCAGCGCGCCATCGCCCAACTGGCGCGTATCGCCGCGCCGCCCGGGTTGCGGGGCACGATGCAGCACGGTTTGGCCGTGAAAACCGACCACGCCGATATCGCCCATGGTCAGGCCGTAGCTTTCGACAAGGTCCTTCACCGCCGCCGACTGCGCCCGCGTCAGCGCCTCCTCGGCTTCGGCAAAGATCGCCGGCTCCGGCCCGTCGAAATTCCACACCCGGGCCTGACGCAGCGTCTCCTCCAGCGAGGCACGGATCGCTGCGGGGTAGGGGGCCAGCGTATAGGTGCCGAAATCGGCGATCCGCTCGCCATCGGTCTTGATCAGCGCGACGTCGATATTGCCGTCAAGCACGGTGCCGGTCATCAGGCCGACCGCCCAGATTGGTTCCACGGTCGACTCCCTTGCGACACCGTTTGCGATTCCAACGCAATCACCTGTCGGACGGATTGTCTCGCCAGGCAAGACCCTGGCCGCGGTCGATTGCTCCGAACCTGCCGGCAGAGTTTTTCACCGAACAGCGAAAATCGAGCAACGCCGTTCTTGCGTCTCGCCGCTCAAGACGCCAGCTATGAGACGAACAGGTCATCGCCAAGGAGAAACGACATGGCATCCGAAGTCGCAGTGATCGCCGGCGCGGGTGCGGGCCTGAGCGCCTCTTTGGCACGCCTTCTCACCACGGAAGGCTATCGTGTGGTGCTGGCCGCCCGCAACACGGCCAAACTCGCGGCGCTGGTCGGGGAAACCGGCGCGCTGGCCGTCGAAACCGACGTCGCCGATCCGGCCTCCGTCGCCGGCCTGTTTGACGCCGCCGACAAGCAAGGCCCGCTGGCCCTTGCCGTCTTCAATGCCAGCGGCCGCACGCGCGGCCCGATCGCCGAGGTCGATCCCGATGCGGTCAAACAAGCCTTGCTTGTCGGCGCCTATGGCGGCTTCCTGGTCGGCCAGCAAGCGGCGCGGCGGCTGCTTGCGCGCGGCTCCGGTTCGATTCTTTTCACCGGCGCTTCCGCCAGCATCAAGGGCTTTCCCAACTCCGCCGGCTTTGCCATGCCGAAATTCGGCCTGCGCGGTCTGGCTCAGTCGATGGCGCGCGAACTCTTCCCGAAGAACATCCATGTCGCCCATTTCATTATCGACGGCCAGATCGAGCCGGTCGGGACGAAGCCCGAGCGACCGGACAGCCAGCTGTCGCCCGATGCGATCGCGCAGACCTATCTCGCGACCCATCGCCAGCATCGCAGCGCCTGGAGCTTCGAGGTCGAGCTGCGGCCCTTTGTCGAGACATTCTGACCGGTCCGGCGTTACTGTTCTCGCAATTGCGAAATCTTTGAGAGAATATTCCCGGCTTCGTGTTTGAGAAGAAATGCGGTTCTTTGATCCGGCAAGCAGCATTGCCGATGATGTCGTCAAGGCTTGGTATTCCACCTCGCCGCAATGACTTCAGGATTACGAGGGATCGACAATGTCCGAACGCGGAAACGCTTCCAGCTCTCTTCTTTTTTCAGCCATCAGCCGGCGAGCTGCCCTTGCGGCACTTTTTGCCTCGGCCGTCACGCTTGCCGGTCTGGCTCAGCCGACGCCGTCCTTCGCCGAGGACAAGAAGTCTATCAAGGTCGGCATCATCAGCGGCGAGGATGAGGATGTCTGGCGCGTCGTCGTCGCCCAGGCCGCCGAAAAAGGCCTGACCGTCGAGACCGTGGTGTTCAACGACTACACCCAGCCCAACGAGGCGCTCGAGCGCGGCGAGATCGACGCCAACGCCTTCCAGCACCAGCCCTATCTCGACAACCAGATCAAGACCCAAGGGTACCACATCGTGCGCGTCGGCTACACCGGCGTCTGGCCGATCGGCCTCTACTCCAAGAAATACACCAAGGTTGCCGACCTGCCCGAAGGCGCCGTCATCGGCTTGCCGAACGACCCCTCGAATGAGGGCCGCGCGTTGCGCGTTCTGCAGAACGAAGGCGTGATCAAGCTGAAGGACGGCACCGGCATCCTGGCGACCACCGCCGACATTGCCGAGAACCCTAAGAAGGTCGTCATCAAGGAACTGGACGCCGGCATTGTCGGCCGCTCGGTCGAGGATCTCGACGCGGCTGTCGTCAACACCGACTGGGCGCTGAAGAGCGGTCTCGGCCCGGACAACCGCATCGCCCAGGAGCCGGTGGCCGACAACCCCTACCGCAACTTCATCGCCGTGAAATCCGGCAACGAGAACGAGGCGTGGGTGAAGACGCTGGTCGCGTCCTACCAGAACGAGGCGGTCAAGGCCGAGTTCGACAAGGTCTACAAGGGCACCGGGATCAGCGCCTATTGATTGGCGCCTGGTTGTCAGGAGCAGGCGGCCCGCTGTTGAGCGGGCCGCTGTCGCATTTGTCGAGCGTTGAAACGGACAGTGAGATGAACCAGCACGTCACGGCCGAAGCATCCGGTCCGGTCAATATATCGGCCGGGCAGGAAGATGTCGTACGCCTGGTCGACCTCAAGCGCCGCTTCGGCGCGACGCCTGCGCTCGACGGCGTCTCGCTGACGGTGCGCAAGGGCGAGATCCTCGGCATCATCGGCCGCAGCGGCGCCGGCAAGTCGACGCTGATCCGCTGCCTCAACGGGCTGGAGCGGCCGGACTCCGGCGACGTCTTCATCGAGGGCCGCGAGATCGGCCGGCTCGGCGAGCGTGAATTGCAGCCGCTGCGGCGTCGCATCGGCATGATCTTCCAGCACTTCAATCTGCTGTCGGCCAAGACCGTGGAGGACAATGTCGCGCTGCCGCTGAAGATCGAGGGCCGCCCAAAGGCCGAACGGCTGGCGCGCGCCGCCGAATTGCTCGACCTCGTCGGCCTGTCGGAGAAGGCGAAGGCCTATCCGTCCTCGCTGTCGGGCGGCCAGAAGCAGCGCGTCGGCATCGCCAGGGCGCTGGCCGCGCGGCCGGCGCTGCTGCTGTCCGACGAGGCGACCTCAGCGCTCGATCCGGAGACGACGCGCTCCATCCTGGCCTTGCTGAAAGACATCAACCGGCAGCTCGGCCTCACCATCCTGCTCATCACCCACGAGATGGAGGTGATCCGCTCGATCGCCGACCGCGTCGCGGTGATCGATGCCGGCCGCATCGTCGAACAAGGCCCAGTGTGGTCGGTCTTTGCCGAGCCGCGTTCCGAAATCACCAGGAGCCTGCTCGGCGGCATCCGCCCGCAACTGCCGGCCGAGATTGCCGGCCGGCTTGCTCCCGGAGGCGGCGCCGAGCTCATCCTCAGGGTCGACGTCGCAGGTGAGGCCGCGCGCGGTCCGCTGCTGTCCGATCTTGCGGTGGCGGTGCCGGGGCGGTTCCGCCTCGTCCATGGTGGCATCGACCATGTCCAGCAGCAGCCGGTCGGCACGCTGTTCCTTGCGGTCGCGGGCAATGATCCGAAACATCTGTCGAAAGTAATCGCATTCCTGAAGGCCCGCGACGCGCGGGTGGAGGTGCTTGGCCATGTCGCCGGTTCTGTTTGAACTTCTGCTGCGTTCGATCTGGGAGACGGTCCTGATGACGGCGGCATCGGGCCTCATCTCGCTCGTCTTCGGGCTGCCGCTCGGCCTGGCATTGATTGCCACCGAGCGCGGCGGCATTGCCGAAAGCCTGTGGGTGAACCGCGCGCTCGGCGCCGTCATCAACGGCTTCCGCTCGGTGCCTTTCATCATCCTTCTGGTGGCGCTGATCCCGGTGACGCGGCTGATCGTCGGCACCTCGATCGGCACCTGGGCGGCGATCGTGCCGTTGTCGATTGCGGCGACGCCTTACTATGCCCGCATCGCCGAAGTGTCGCTGCGCGAGGTCGATCGCGGCCTGATCGAGGCGGCGCGCGCCATGGGCGGCAACCGCTGGACCATCATCCGCGAGGTGCTGGTGCCCGAAGCATTGCCCGGCATCGTCGCCGGTTTCACGGTGACGCTGGTAACGCTGATCGGTGCCTCGGCCATGGCCGGCGCCATCGGTGCCGGCGGGCTTGGCGACCTCGCCATCCGCTATGGCTACCAGCGTTTTGAGACCAGCGTCATGGTCGCCGTGGTCATTGTGCTGATCATCCTCGTTTGCGGCATCCAGTGGGTCGGTGACCGGCTGGTCGCCAGGCTGGACCGGCGCGGATGAGCGCCACGAACGTTATTTGCCGGCAGGCTGCCAAACGCAGCGCCGGCTTTCTCTATCGGCGCCGAGATTGGATTGCGCGTTGCTTTGATCGGACCGGCCTGCGTGCCACCGTGACAGCGGAACAAGGAGCTTGACCATGCCCAGGATCGTACCCGTGCTTGATCTCGGCCGCCTCGAACAGGGCGCTTCCGAGCGGCGAACGTTTCTCTTCGACCTGCGCACGGCCGCGCGCGATGTCGGCTTCTTCTATTTGACCGGCCACGGCATATCGGCTGCGGATACCGCAGAAGTGCTCGACGCCTCGCGCCGGTTCTTTGCCTTGCCGGAAGCCGACAAACTGGCGATCGAAATGGTGAAGTCCTCGCAGTTCCGCGGCTATACGCGCGCCGGCGGCGAGCTGACCAAAGGCAAGGCCGACTGGCGCGAACAGCTCGACATCGGCGTCGAACGCCCGGCCATCGAACAAGGCCCCGGCGTGCCCGCCTGGACGCGGCTGCAAGGGCCCAACCAGTGGCCGGCCACGCTGCCCGAGCTGAAGCCGGCGCTACTCGCATGGCAGGCCAAGGCGACGGCGGTGGCGATCCGGCTGCTCCGGGCCTTCGCTTTGTCGCTCGATCAGGCCGAGGACGCCTTCGATCCCGTCTACCGGGCCGAGCCCAACCACCGCATGAAGATCGTGCGCTACCCCGGCCGCGACGCCACCGGCGACAACCAGGGCGTCGGCGCGCACAAGGATGGCGGTTTCCTGACGCTTCTGTTGCAGGACGAGAGCAAGGGGCTGCAGGTCGAATATGACGGTGCCTGGGTCGACGTCGATCCGCTGCCCGACACGCTGGTGGTCAACATCGGCGAACTGCTCGAACTGGCGTCGAACGGCTATCTCCGGGCGACAGTCCACCGTGTGGTGACACCGCCGGCCGGCGTCGAGCGCGTCTCGGTCCCGTTCTTCTTCAGCGCCCGGCTCGACGCCACGATTCCGCTGCTCGACCTGCCCGAGGAACTGGCGGCCGAGGCGCGGGGCCCGGCCAGCGATCCCGACAATCCGCTGTTTCGCAATGTCGGCACCAATGTGCTGAAGAGCCGCCTGCGCTCGCATCCCGACGTGGCGCGCCGGCACTACGCCGATCTCCTGGAAACCGGCGCCTCACCGGCTGAAATCTTTCAAAACGAGATCGAAATTTCCGAATCTCGCGTTGTTTTAGAAAGCCGTTCGTCGCCATCTGCCGCGAATACGCGCATATAGGAATTATCGTTCGGCGGTTTCCTCCCATTCCACCGAGCGGTGTTCCCCTCTGAAGGTTCTTGACCTTCTTTTGGCCGGGCCGCTTTCGCGCCCGGCCTTTTTTATGTCAATAGCTCTTCTTTCTTCCCCACAAGGGGAGAAGGAAGAGGCGCCAGGGACTTCACCCAAACTTCGGATCAAGGCTGCCCGACTTGTACCGCTTGGCCATCTCAGCTACCGGCAGCGGCTTGATCTTCTGGGCATTGCCGGCGGTGCCGAACTGCTCGAAGCGCTGCTTGCACAGCTTGCGCATCGCCGCCATCGCCGGCGTCAGATATTTGCGCGGATCGAACTCGCTCGGGTTTTCGGTCAGCACCTTGCGGATGGCGCCGGTCAGCGCCATGCGGTTGTCGGTGTCGATGTTGATCTTGCGCACGCCGTGCTTGATGCCGCGCTGGATCTCTTCCACCGGCACGCCCCAGGTCGGCTTCATCTGGCCGCCATATTTGTTGATGATCTCCTGCAGGTCCTCGGGCACCGAGGACGAGCCGTGCATGACCAGATGCATGTTGGGCAGGCGGCGGTGGATTTCCTCGATGACATTCATCGCCAGCACCGCGCCGTCCGGCTTCCGCGAGAATTTGTAGGCGCCGTGGCTGGTGCCCATGGCGACAGCCAGCGCATCGACATGGGTGTCCTTGACGAATTCGACCGCCTGCACTGGGTCGGTCAAGAGCTGGTCGTGGCTGATGGCGCCTTCGACGCCGTGGCCGTCTTCCTGCTCGCCGCCGCCGCTCTCAAGCGAACCGAGCACACCGATCTCGCCTTCCACCGACACGCCGCCCCAATGCGCCATGTCGACGACGCGCCGGGTGATTCCGGAATTGTAGGCGTAGTCGGCCGGCGTCTTGCCGTCCTCTTTCAGCGAGCCGTCCATCATCACCGAGGTGAAGCCGTACTGGATGGCGGTGACGCAGGTGGCTTCGTTGTTGCCATGGTCGAGATGCATGCAGACCGGGATGTCGGGGTGGATTTCGACCAGCGCGTCGATCAGCTTGGCCAGCACCACATCATTGGCGTAGGCGCGGGCGCCGCGGCTTGCCTGCAGGATGACCGGCGACTTGGTCTCCTCGGCCGCCTCCATGATGGCGAGGCCCTGTTCCATATTGTTCATGTTGAAAGCGGGTACGCCGTAGCCGTACTCGGCGGCGTGGTCGAGCAATTGTCTCAGTGTTATGCGAGCCACCCAATAGTCTCCCGTATCTGGTTTCAAGCGCAACGTCGCGGGCCGGCCGATTGCCGGCCTAGATGCTTCTGGCCGGATTTCGCCAGAACCGCAACCGTCAGCGGCCATCGAGGCCGCAATTCTTGTTGCAGGGCTGAAATCCGGTAGCCAGCCGGTGAGGCGCTAATCTCCCCCATTGAGGGGGAGATGGCCGGCAGGTCAGAGGGGGTCGGTTCGACTGGAGCGCTAGCATCATCTGTCGGTGCTGGGAGGTCGCGTCAGGACGCGCCGACCCCCTCTGTCGCCTTTGGCGACATCTCCCCCTCAAGGGGGGAGATTATCCGCGTTCGGGGAACATCGCCTTCAAGCCTTCGCGCGAAGCCTTGGCCACACCGCGCTCGGTGATCAGCCCCGTCACCAGCCGTGCCGGCGTCACATCGAACGCCGGATTGGCCGCCGGCGTCGCTTCGGGCGAAACCCGAACCTGCGCGATCTTGCCGTCCGCCGTCTTGCCCCAGACCAGCGACACCTCGTCACCGGAGCGTTCCTCGATCGGGATTTCGGTGAGGCCATCACCCACCGTCCAGTCGATGGTCGGCGAGGGCAGAGCGACGTAGAAGGGCACCTCATTATCGGAGGCGGCGAGCGCCTTGAGATAGGTGCCGATCTTGTTGCAGACGTCGCCATTGGCCGTGGTGCGGTCGGTGCCCACGATCACCATGTCGACCGCGCCACGCTGCATTAGATGGCCGCCGGCATTGTCGACGATCAGCGTGTGCGGCACGCCGTGGCCGGCCATCTCCCAGGCGGTCAGCTGGGCGCCCTGGTTGCGCGGGCGCGTCTCGTCGACATAGACATGGACCGGAATGCCGGCCTCGACGGCGAGATAGATCGGCGACGTGGCGGTGCCGTAATCGACCGTCGCCAGCCAACCGGCGTTGCAGTGGGTGAGGATGTTGACCGGCTCGCCCGGCTTCTTGCGTGCCGCGATCTCCTTGATGATGGCAAGCCCGTTCTCGCCGATGGCGCGATTGAGATCGACATCCTCGTCGGCGATTTCGGCAGCGCGCTTATAGGCCGCCTCCGCGCGCTGTCCCAATACGATCGGCCTTAGGAACCGCCGCATCTCGTCCAGCGCCCAGCGTAGATTGATCGCAGTCGGCCGCGTCTTGTGCAGTGTCTCCCAGACCGCGTCGAGCGCTTCGTCAGACGGATCGTCCGCCATCTGGATGGCGACGCCGTAGGCCGCGGTGACGCCGATCAGCGGCGCGCCACGAACCCACATGTCACGGATCGCGGTGGCGATGCCGGCAACGCTCCCGATCGTCTCGACCCGGAACTCGTGCGGCAGCCAGCGCTGGTCGATGATCTCGACCGAACGCTGGTCGTCGCTCAGCCAGATGGTGCGGTAGTGGCGCTCGCCGACGTTCAAATCCTGCTCTCCCGTTCGATCAAAGCGGCCAGATTATTGACCTCGTCCATGCCGTGAATCTGGCGCCGGTTGACGGCGATGTGACGGCCGAATTTCAGCGCCTTGGCCTCGCAGGAGGCTCGCAGATCCTCGTCCTCGATGGTCTCGAAATCGGCATTGTGGGCGAGGCCGAGGATGCGCCGGTGCACCTCGATGCCGGCAAAGCCCAAGAGGTCGGTCCAGATCTGGTGCAGCACATGGTCGAGCGCCTGCTCCGAGGCGAGAATGTCGCCCTGATCCTCGAACAGGCTCTTCTGGTAAAGCATGCCGGTGCGCTCGGTGCGCCATAGATGCGAGAACTCGGCGCGGAACACCGTCCAGGTGTCGTTGGTCACCCCGAGCAGATAGGCACGCATGGCGTCACGCTTGCCCTTCTGTTCATGGCCGCGCTGCGAGAAGTAGGACATCCAGAAATTGGCGAGCAGCATGCCGACGTCGAAGGCCATCGGACCGTAGAAGGCGAATTCCGGATCGATCATCCGCGTCTCGGTGTCGGTGACCATGATCGAGCCCGAATGCAGGTCGCCATGCAGCAGCGTCTCGGCGTTGGCGGCGAAGATATGCTTCAGCCGCTGCGCTTCGACCTTGAGGTCGCGGTCGGCACGCAGTTCGGCAACCAGGCCGTCCAGTTGCGGCGACGTATGCCGGTTCAGCTTGGCATCGAAATATGGGTCGGAAAACACCAGGTCTTCGGTGATGCCGCAGAGCTCGACATTGTCGGCAAACAGCGCCAGGTCGGCCTTGCGGTCCTTGGTGGGCATGGAGAGATCAGAGCCGCGGAACAAAGTGCGGGCCATGAACAGGCCGATGTCGCGGGCGATATTTGGCAACTCGCGGCCGTCGATCAGGGCACGGCGCAGGATGATGTGCGGCGGCGCCAGATATTCCATGATGATCAGCGCCTGGGCTTCGTCGAAATGGAGGATCGCCGGCACCGAGCCCGGCGCGCGCGCCTCTTGCCGCGTCAGCGCGTGATACTCGAAGAAGGAGCGTTTGAGCGGCAACGGCCAGCTGTCGCCGACGAGGCGAACATAGGGCAGGGCCTGCTTGACCACGGCCGCACCCGAGCCGCCTTCGACGATGAAGACGAGGTTCAGATTGCCGTCGCCGACCTCGCGCACCTTCCAAGGGCCCTTGCCGATTTTGGCGCACAGCGCTTCGTTCGTACCGAGGCGCGTTGCAAGCGTCTCCACCGACAGTGCTTCAAACGGCAATTTCGCAGTCATTCCTCACCCTCCCGCTTGCTCGCTCCAATCATAGTGGAGCGATGGCGGTGAGGCCAAGCTAGGAAGCTGACTGGCAATTGTCAATCGAGTTGACAATTGATCACGTAGCCCATAGCGTCATCGTCAGGGAGGAACGAATGGGCAATGATGCCGTGTTCCGCGTGGACGGGCTGAGGAAATCCTTCGGCCATATCGAGGTGCTTGGCGGCGTCTCGCTCGAATTGCATGCCGGTGAGATCACTGTGCTGATGGGCGCCAACGGCGCCGGCAAGTCCACCCTCGTCAAAATCATCAGCGGCGTCTACGACCATGACGGCGGCATCATGCACCTCGCTGGCGGCAACTTTGCGCCGAACACGCCGGCAGAGGCGATCCGCGCCGGTGTCGTTACCGTGCACCAAAACATCAATGACGGCGTCGTCGCCGATCTCGATGTCGCCACCAATCTGACGCTCGACCGGCTGAGCGGCAAGGGCGCGCCGCTGCTGTTCAACCCCGGCCGGGTGCGCCGCGAAGCCAAAGCGGTGGCCGACCGCATGGGGCTCGCCATCGACCTCAAGGCCCGCATCAGCGACCTGTCGCTGGCCGATCGCCAGATGGTGGCCATCGCGCGCGCCATGGCGCACCAGCCGAAAGTGCTGATCCTCGACGAGCCGACCTCGTCGCTGTCCAGCGCCGAGGCCGACCGGCTGTTTGCGCTGCTCGACCGCTTGCGCGAGCAGGGCGTCGCCATCCTCTACATCTCGCATCGCATGTCGGATATCAGGCGGCTGGCCGACCGCATCGTCTCGATGCGCGATGGCGTCATCTCAGGCGTCTTCGACAGCAAGCCTCTCGACTATGAGGGTGCCGTTAACGCCATGCTCGGCCGCAAGATCCATCTTGACCGCATCGAAGCCAGGAGTTCTGCCAAGCCGATCCTGACCGTCGATTCCTTGCGCATCGCCCCTGGTGCCCGGCCATTCTCGCTGACGCTCGGCGACGGCGAGGTCGTTGCCATCACCGGCCTCGTCGGCGTCGGCAAGACAGCGCTCGCCGAGACGCTGTTCGGCCTGCGCAAGCCGCTGTCCGGCACGATGACTTTATATGGCAAGCCCTATGCGCCCGCGTCGACCGGCGAAGCCATCGCCGCCGGCGTGTTTCTGGTCGCCAAGGACCGTGGCGAAAACGGCATCGTCGGCGGCTTCAACATCCAGGAAAACATCAGCCTGCCCTTCCACAAGCGCATGTCGCGCTTTTCAGTTCTCAAACGCGGCCTTGAACGCACTATTGCCCGCCGGCAGATCGAGGATCTCGGCATCGTCTGCCGCTCGGAGAAGGACGAGATGACCACTCTGTCGGGCGGCAACCAGCAGAAGGTGATGGTGGCCCGCTGGATGGCGCAGGACGCCCGATTGTTCATTCTCGACGAACCGTTCCAGGGCGTCGATATCTCCGCCAGGCGCGACATCGCCGCCAAGCTGAGGGCCAGCGCCAATGGCCGCGCCACGCTGCTGTTCGTCACCGAACTCGACGAGGCACTGGAGACGGCCGATCGCATATTGGTGGTGTCCGAGCAGACCATCGTCGGCGAACACCGCAACGCCGATGTCGATCTCGACCGTCTGCTGGCCGAAGTCGCGGGCGGGCCGTTGCACAGTGCGGCCTGAGCCACGATGATTGAAGAACTGAGGGTTGGAATGGAGTGCACGGGTTTGAGTTGGGTATTGACGGCGGGCGCTGAATGACGCTGCGCGATTACGCTATCCGCTACGGGTTCATCGTGCTTCTGTTCGGGCTGATCGCGTATTTCGCCATCGCCGCCGACGGGTTCGTCTCGCCGCAAAGTGCCGTCTTCATTTTCCAGTCGGTCGCCATCACCGGCGTGCTGGCGCTGGGCGTCACCGCCACACTGGTTGTCGGCGGCTTCGATCTCTCGATCGGCTCGGTCGCCACATCGGCCATGATGGCGGCTGCCTATGTCATGGTGGTGCTGGAGCAGAACGTTGTCGTCGCTGTCCTCATCTGCCTGCTCATCGGCGCCCTTGTCGGCCTCATCAATGGCTGGCTGATCGTCTATATGCGCGTGCCCGATCTGCTGGCGACGCTCGGCATGATGTTCCTGCTCGTCGGCTTGCAGCGCATCCCGACTGAAGGACGCTCCATCGCCACCGGTATGACAATGCCGGACGGCTCGGTCGCCAACGGCAAATTCTCCGACGCCTTCCTGGCGCTCGGCCGCCACCGCTTCGACTTCTTCATCCCGAACCTCATTCCGGTCTCGGTGGTCGTGCTGATCGTGCTCGCCGTGCTGATCTGGTTCTTCCTCGAATACACACGCTTCGGCCGCATGATGTATGCCGTGGGCAGCAATGAACGGGCCGCCGAACTCGCCGGCGCGCCTGTCAAGGCATACAAGATCTGGGCCTACGTCATTTCAGGAGTTTTTGCCTCGATCGGCGGGATTTTGCTGGCCGCACGGCTTGGACGCGGTGACATCGCGTCGGGTAATAATCTGCTGCTCGATGCGGTTGCCGCGGCGCTGATCGGCTACGCGGTGCTCGGCGCCGCCAAGCCGAACGCCTTCGGCACCGCCATCGGCGCGCTGTTCGTCGGCATCCTGCTGCAAGGCCTGACGATGATGAACGCGCCTTACTACACGCAGGATTTCGTCAAGGGCGTGGTTCTCGTCGTCGCCCTTGTCTTTACCTTCGCCCTTTCCGGCCGGGGCAGGAGATAGAATGGCTGCCGGGACAGTTTTGGGTTCAACAAACGGAGGAAAGAACGTGAACATCACAAGACGACTTTTGGGGAAGGTCGCGCTCGGATTGGCCGGCGCAACAATGCTGATGCAGGTCCCGGCCTTTGCCGCCGACAAGCCGGCGCCGTTCGACAAGCCCGGCGTCAAGATCGCGCTGGTGCGCTATCTCTCGACCGGCGATTTCTTCCAGGCCTATCTCTCGGGCGTCGAGTCCCAGTCCAAGGCGCTCGGCATCGATCTGCGCGTGCTCGACAGCCGCCAGGACGCCGCCCTTCAATCCGACATGGTCGACCAGGCCATCGCACTCGGCGTGCAGGGCATCATCATCCAGCACGGCCTGACGGAATCGATGAAGGACGCCGCCCAGCGCGCGGTCGATGCCGGCATCAAGGTCGTCGCCTTCGACGTCAATGTCGAAAACCCCAAGATCCCGCAGATCGAACAGTCCGACAAGGACCTTGCGCGCCTGGCGCTCGAGCAGGCGGTCAAGGACAATGGCGAGAGCTGGAACGCCGGCTATGTCTATGTCGCTGGCATCGCGCCGCTCGACCGCCGCAACGAGACCTGGGTCGACGTGAAGAAGAAACATGCCGGCATCAAGGAAGTCGCGATGTTCGGCACGCTCGACAACCCGATCGCCAACTCGGTCGCCAACCAGGCGCGCTCGGTGCTGCAGGCGCATCCCGACATCAATGTGATGTTCGCGCCCTATGACGAGTTCGCCAAGGGTGTGAAGATCGCCGTCGACGAGGCGGGGCTGAACAAGAAGATCAAGATCTACTCCGCCGACATCTCTACCTCGGACATCGCGGCCATGCGCGAGACCGACAGCGCCTGGGCCGCCACCGCCGCCACCAACCCTGCCGTCGTCGGCCAGGTCTCGGTGCGCGCGCTGGCGCAGCTGCTCGCCGGTGAAGATCCCGGCCACAACGTCGTCGTGCCGCCGACGCTGATCACCCAGAAGGACCTGATCGACAAGGACATCAAGAACATGGAGGACCTGTCGGCCAAGCTGCCGCAATTCGCCCATGCCGATGTCGCCATGCCGGCCTGGATGCCGAACCCGAACGCGAA
This sequence comes from Mesorhizobium sp. M0626, assembly GCF_040320665.1. Classification (NCBI taxonomy): domain Bacteria; kingdom Pseudomonadati; phylum Pseudomonadota; class Alphaproteobacteria; order Hyphomicrobiales; family Phyllobacteriaceae; genus Mesorhizobium; species Mesorhizobium sp. M0626. The sequence continues at coordinate 267,619 of NZ_JAMYQD010000007.1, forward strand.
GTAGGATCGGTCGTCTGATAGATGCGAAGGGCGGCTATGGGCCGCTCTTTTCATATTGATGGTAAGCCTGCCGGCCTACAACCAATGGTCTGGATCGCGCATCCCGGGGACAATCGCCACAGCGATAACACCATCGGGCTGCGGCTCGTAGATGATGATATAGCGGTCTTCGACGAGCACGCGGGCCGTTGCGCTTAACTCGGGCCGTGCGCTGCCCATCTTGGGGTGCTGCGCCGCCAGCTCCAGTCTTTCGAAAATGCGCATCAACAGTCTGTCTGCTGCCTTTTCATTGTCGGCGGCGATGGTGTGCCAGATGTCTCGCAAATCCTGCGAAGCGCGCGGTGTGAGCCGATGGCTAGCCACGGGCGCGGCGTTCTGCCTTCAGGCTGCGAATGAACTCGGTGTGGTCGACAGCCACTGGCTTGCCGCTGCCCATCCCGTCGGCATAGGCCCGCTTCAAGTGCTGGAGTTCGAGCGTGCGCAATTCCTCGCGCTGCTCCCATAAGCGCAGGGCGTCGCGGACAATCTCGCTGTTGGAAGCATAACCGCCACCTTCGATAGCGCTTTGCAGGCGAGCTATCTGCTGCGCGGTAAGGGATATGGTGAGGGTGCGCATAGGTTCGTTTTTCATACCCACATTATAATGCAGCCAACAAGATCTAACAATATCTGTTAGGAATCTGCCCCTGCATCATGACCGCCCGACGCGCACCAGCCACCGCGCCGTCCTCGCCATGCAGGCGTGCAGCACCGGAACACCATATTCGATGGCAGGCAGGTCATGCGGCGCCCTTGGCGGGATCGCCAGCATCCGCCATGCCCGCCCGGCGGCAGGCAAAGCTGCGTCCCATCAGACGGTGTCGCCAGCGCGCCGTCCTTGAAATCGCTTAGCAGCCATTGGCCTTCGCGGGTGACGAAGGTGGGAACGGAGTCGTATTTCGCCGATCCAGAGTACGCATGACATGGTTGCCGAAAGCAGCGAAACCTCATGCTCGGCGGAGCGCCCGCCGAACAGCACGCCGACACGAAGTCTCTTCGCAGCCATCGACAACTCCACCAAGGATCAGGGTCGGAGCTCGCATGCGAAACACAAGGCGCGCCCTAAAGTGGTCGAGCAATAGGCCAAGGATTGGAGTGGATTTTGACCAGTTCGAGCAGTTTTTCAGCACGACCTGCAAAAGCAGTTCTCCGCCTGGAGTCCTTCAGGTGGGAGAGCGGTTCGTCGTTTTGGTGAACGATGAACCGCTCCAGGTCTATGTCTAGCGCAGCGCTGCGGCGATGTTGCCACCGTCGACCGTCGTCACATCGGCGGTGGTGCGTTCGGCCAATGCTTGGTGCAGGAAGGCCTGCGCCACGTCTTCTGCCGTCACCTCCTGTCCGAGCAGATTGCCCGACATGTATTCCTTCTCCGACACGCCGCGCGCGCCGGAACGGCTGGCGATCATGGCGTCGGTCAACAGGCCGGAGCGGATGCGGTCGGCGTTGACCGCATTGGAGCGGATGCCGTGCGCGCCGTAGTCGAGCGCATATTGCCGGGACAGGAATAGCGTCGCCGCCTTCGGCACACCATAGGCGCCGAATTTCGGACCCGGGTTGACCGCCTGCTTGGAGGTGTTGAACAACAACACACCGCCGGTGCCCTGTTCCAGCATGATGCGCACCGCGTTCTGCGCCGCCGACTGGTGGGCGAAGAAGTTGAGCTCGAAACTCTTGCGCAGCAGGGCATCGTCGAGCTCGCCGATGCGGCCTTCCCAGGCGGCACCGGCGTTGGAGACCAGAATGTCGACGCCGCCATAGACAGCGACAGCTTTGTCGAAGGCGGCGCGCAGCTCGGCCGGGTTGGTGATGTCGGCGCCGACGCCGATCGAATTGTTGCCGGCTGCCTTTGCCGCCTCGGCCGCCCTGGCCGCATCGAGATCGACGACGACGGCATGCGCGCCATTGGCGGCGAACAGTTTTGCCGTCGCAGCACCGATCGCGCCGGCGCCGCCAGTGATCAGCACCACCTGGCCGGTCAGCGGCTTCGGCTTGTTGGAGGCGAGCTTGGCCTGCTCAAGCGACCAGTACTCCAGCGGGAAGAGGTCGGCCTTCGATAGAGGATGGAAGCTGCCGACGGCCTCGGCGCCGCGCACCGCCTCGATCCACATCTCGCCGACATCAGATGCGATCTTCGCATCCTTCAGCGTGCGGCCATGGCCGAACATGCCGAGGCCCGGCACCAGCGTCAGCCGCGGCATCGGGTCGAGCATGGTGCGCTGGACGTCGTCCAGCGCATCGTTGGTTTCGAAATAGGCGCGATAGTCGTTGGCGAAGGCGTCGACATGGCTCTTGATGACGGCCTTGTAGTCGCCAATCTTGTCGGCGTCTGGCGCCGGAACCGCCATCGGTCCGGTCTTGATGCGGATCGACAGGTCGGGCGTCGACACGCCGCGTCCGGCATAGTCTGCAATGCCGGCCGAATTGATGAAATCGACAATGGCATCCGAGGTGCGGAAGTCGCTGATCATGCGGTCGAAGCGGCCTTCGCCACGCGCCACCGCCACCGCGCCACGCAGCATCGGCGCGATCGCTGCCGGCGTTGCGAGCTTGGCCGGCAGTGCGGCTTTCGCTGCCTTCGGCTTGCCGTTCTTCGCCACATAGTCTTCGGCCACGTTCACATAATGGATCATGCGGTCATAGGCCTGCTTCGCAGCGTCGCCGAAGGTGAAGATGCCATGCTTGTCGAGGATCAGGCCTTCGACGCTGGGGTCGGCGTCGTAGACATCGGCGGCCACCTTGGCGAGGTCGAAGCCCGGCTTGATGTAGGGCACGTACCCCATCTTGTCGCCGAACACGGTCTTGACCAGCGGCTTGCTGTCCGCCTGGTCGACGATGGCGAGGATCGCGGTCGAATGCGTGTGGTCGACGAATTTATGCGGCAGGAAGGCGTGCAGCAGCGTCTCGACCGATGGATTGGGGGAGGCGGGGTCGATGAGGTTCGCCCGCTGCAGCGCCACCATGTCCTCGTCGGCGAGGCTGGCCAGCGCACGCGCCTTCAGCAGCGCGCCGAGCTTGACCGCCGGCAGGCCTTGCGGCTCGATCACACCCATGTCCCAGCCGCTGCCCTTGACGCACAGCACATCCCATTCGTCGCCGACGAGATCGGTGGCCTTGGTCTTGCAGGAGGTGTTGCCGCCGCCATGCAGCACCAGCCGCGGCTCGCCGCCGAGCAGCCGGGTCGTGTAGACGCGCAGCGCGAGGTCGCGGGCAACGCCCTTTTTCGCATAGTCGGCAACCAGTCTTTCCGCGTCGCCGTCATTCCAAAGGTTCTTCATGTCGCTATGTCCGCTTTGCTGTCTTTGATGTTGCTGTGAACAGGAGTGCCGCGACGCCTTGATGACAATGCGCCTGCTGCTGGGATTTCGTTGGTCAGGAAGCCTTTTTTGCCCCCGCACTGGCTCCGGCATGGTCGAGCAGCCGCCGCGCCATGCTGGCGCCGACGACGAGATGCGTGCAGAGTCCGCCGGCGAGCGCGGCGAGCAGCGGTTCGAACTTGCTGTCTTCCTGCACCACCATCAGCCGCTTTTCGATCTGGCGCAGTGACGACAGCGAGGCCGAGATGACGCGGCGGTTGTAGCTGCAGTCGAGCGCCTTGCCGGTGGCATCGATGATCTGGCCGGCAACGACGCCGGCGGCGCCCGCTTCGCGCAACAGCCCCATCTCGCCGGGGCTGAGCGCGCCGCATTTGACGACATGGCTGTCGGCGTCGACGGTGCCGACCGAATAGAGCGCCAGATCGCAGTTGGCAATATCGGCCAGTTGTTCGCGGATCACCGGTTCGGCGCGCAGCCCATGCGCCAGCAATTCCGTCGTCAGCACCAGCGGCGCGTAGAAATTGAGGCCCTTGGCGTTGAGCCGCCGGGCGATCTCCATCGTGCACTGGTCGGGACGGTAGGAGTAGGGCGCGCCGAGATTGCCGCAGAGCTGCACAACGGTGACGTCCTGCAGGTCGGCATAGGACATGACGTCGGCGATAGTGTAGACGGTGCGGCCCCAGGCGACGCCGATCCGGTCGCCCTTCTTGACCAGTTCGAGAAAGACGCCCGCCGCCAGCACCGCAACGTCCGTCGAAGGGTCGACGACATAGGCATTCTCCGGCGCGATCCACACCGCATCAAGCTTGAGCGCGTCCTCGAGCTGGCGTGCCAATACGTCGTCGGTGAACAGCTGCGTCGAGGTCGAGATGTTGACGATGCCGGTCTCGCGCGCCTTGCGCAAATACATGGCGACCGAGGCGCGGGAGATGTTAAGCTGGCTGGCGACCTGGTCCTGGCGCAGGCCATGGGCATAATAGAGCCATGCGGCCTTGTGGATAAGCTGTTCTGCCGGTCGGATCGCCATGCCGTCTCCTCGGCTGACATTATTCACGGCTCTCGACAAAAGTCAAATTGGCGTGGGTACACGATACCTTTTTGGCCATCGAATCTGGACGATCATTGCGCCAAATGTGCCCGGTCGGGAATCGCCGATGGTGACGTGGCGGGAACCTGTGGTTAGAAGTTCTCAACAATGAAAATTCGGGGAGCACGGGATGGGCAGTCCCTACGAGCAGGATCTCGGCAAGAACGCCGCCAACCATCAGCCGCTGACGCCGCTCACCTATCTGGAGCGGGCGGCAAGCACCTATCCCGATCATGTCGCCATCATCCATGGCAGCCAGCGCATCACCTATCGCACCTTCTGGCAGCGCTCGCTGAAGCTCGCCTCGGCGCTGTCGAAGCGCGGCATCGGCAAGGGCGATACCGTCACGGTGATGCTGTCGAACACGCCGCCGATGCTGGAGGCGCATTTCGGCGTGCCGATGGCCAAAGCGGTGCTGCATTCGCTCAACACAAGGCTCGATGCCGCCGTCATCGCGTTCCAGCTCGACCATGCCGAGACCAAGGTGCTCATCGTCGACCGCGAATTCGCTGCTGTCGTCAAACAGGCACTGGCACTGGCCAAGGTGAAGCCGCTGGTCATCGACTATGACGATCCCGACTATGCCAGCGATGCACCCTATCCGAAGGGCGAGCGCATCGGCGCGATCGACTATGAGGGGTTCGTCGCCGGCGGTGACGAGGGCTACGCCTGGTCGATGCCCGACGACGAATGGGACGCCATCTCGCTCAACTACACCTCGGGCACCACCGGTAACCCGAAGGGCGTCGTCTACCACCATCGCGGCGCTGCCCTGATGGCCTACACCAATACCATCCATGCCGGCATGGCCAAGCACGCCGTCTATCTGTGGACGCTGCCGATGTTCCACTGCAATGGCTGGTGCTTCCCGTGGACGCTGGCCGTCCAGGCCGGCACCCATGTCTGCCTGCGCTGGGTGCGGTCGAAGCCGATCTACGATGCCATCGCCGACCACGGCGTCACCCATCTGTGCGGTGCGCCGGTCGTCATGTCGGTGCTGATCAACGCCAGGGACGAAGACAAGCGGACGTTCTCCCAGACGGTGACCTTCAATACGGCGGCAGCACCTCCGCCGGAAGCGGTGCTGTCGGGCATGGCCGATGCCGGCTTTGCCGTCACCCATCTCTACGGGCTGACCGAGACCTATGGCCCGGCGGTCGTCAACGAATGGCACGACGCGTGGGACGATCTAGACAAGGGATCGAAGGCGCAGAAGAAGGCAAGGCAGGGCGTGCGCTATGCCGCACTCGAAGGCCTGACCGTGATGGACCCGGGGACGATGCAGAAGACGCCGGCCGACGGCGAGACGATCGGTGAGGTCATGTTTCGCGGCAACATCGTCATGAAGGGCTATCTGAAGAACAGGAAGGCGACCGAAGAGGCCTTTGCCGGCGGCTGGTTCCACTCCGGCGACCTCGGCGTCATGCATCCCGACGGCTACATCCAGCTCAAGGACCGCTCCAAGGACATCATCATCTCCGGCGGCGAGAACATTTCATCGATCGAGGTCGAGGAAGCCCTCTACAAACACCCGTCCGTGGCGTCCTGCGGCGTCGTCGCCAAGGCAGACGACAAATGGGGCGAGGTGCCGGTCGCCTATGTCGAGCTGAAGCCCGGCAAGGTGGCAAGCGAGGCCGAGATCATCGAACACTGCCGCGCGCTGCTCGCCCGCTTCAAGGTGCCGAAGGCGGTGATTTTTGCCGAGATCCCGAAGACATCGACGGGGAAGATCCAGAAGTTTCAGCTGCGGGAAATGGCGAAGGGATCTTAGTTCCAGAGCGCAACGGCACGCGCAAGGTCGAGTTCGCGCACACCCTCTGTCACCCTCTGTCACCAAATTATACGCGTACGTCGAATTCGCATTGACACTTCCCTCTTTTCGATTTACGACTGACGAAAGTTGAAATTCGTCACTCATAAATCGACAGAGAGCCATGTCCGAAGCCGCCAGCATAATGGCCGACTCCACCCGCCAGGAGAATGTCACCCGCATTCTCGACTGTGCCGAACGCCTGTTCCGGCACTATGGTTACGGCAAGACCAATGTCGCCGACATCGCCCGCGAACTCGGCATGTCGCCGGCCAACATCTACCGTTTCTTCGCCTCCAAGGTCGAAATCCACCAGGCCGTCTGCGGCCGCATGCTCCTCGCCAGCTACAACATGGCCTACGAGATTTCCCGGTTGCCGATCAGCGCCGAGGAGCGGCTGCGCCGCTACGTGCATGCGCAGTACAAGATGACACTGGAAGTCATGCTCGACGACCAGAAGGTCCACGAAATGGTCATCGTCGCGCTCGAGCGCGACTGGGGCGTCATCGACAAGCATATCGACAGCATTCACGACCTGTTTGCCGAGGTGATCCGCGAGGGCATCGAGGCCGGCGAGTTTGCCGACCAGGATCCGGTCATCGCATCGCGCTGCTTCGGCGCCGCCACCGTCATTCTGTGTCACCCCCAAATGGTGGCGCAATGCCTTGCCAAGACCAATCGGGCGATGCCCGACGATCTCATCGATTACGCGATCAAGGCTCTGAAGTAACAGCCGCCGCCCGCCGGGCGCCGGTGTCGACCGTTCATCTCCAGTCGGGAGCACGAAAGTGTCTTTGTCCAGTTCCATCATCCGCAAGCTGCCGGTCGCCGGCCTGATCGTCGCCACGCTCGGGCTCGCCGCCTGCAGCCAGGAGAAGACCGAGGTCCAGGACATCATCCGTCCGGTCAAGGTGGTCGAGATCGGCCAGGCCGAAAAGAGTCGCGAACTCACCTATTCCGGCTCGGTGCGAGCCCGTACCGAAATGAACCTCGGCTTTCGCATCTCGGGCAAGGTCACTGAGCGCCTGGTCGACATCGGCCAGCATGTGACGACAGGCGATGTGCTAGCCCGTATCGATCCCACGGACTATGAGCTGTCGGTCAAGAGCGCCAAGGCCAGCCTCGACGCCGCCGAGCGGCAGGTCGAGACGGTCGATCTGTCTCGCAAGCGCGCCGAACAGCTTTTTGCCAAGAACTTCACCTCCAAGTCGCAACTCGAACAGGCGACGCTGAGCTACAACCAGGCGGTAGCGACGCGCGATGCCGCCCGCTCTACCCTTGCCCAGGCGCAGAACCAGGTCGTCTACACCGATCTCAAGGCGAGCGAGAACGGCATCGTCACGGCGGTCTCGGCCGATGTCGGCCAGGTGGTCGGCGCCGGAACGCCTGTGATGACCGTTGCCGTCGACGGCGAAAAGGAAGTGCTGATCGCGGTTCCCGAAATGGACATCGCCGCCTTCAAGCCGGGAAAGGACGTCAAGGCCAGCTTCTGGTCCGATGACGCGCTGGCGCTCTCCGGCAAAGTGCGTGAAGTCGCCGGCAGCGCCGACCAGCAGTCGCGCACCTTTGCCGTCCGCGTCTCGCTGCCCGACGACCCGCGCGTGCTGCTCGGCATGACCGCCAACATCGAGGCCTCGGTGGCCAAGAAGCAGGAGATGGTGTCGATCCCGCTCAGCGCGCTTGCGGAAAAGGATGGTCGCAAGATTGTCTGGACCGTCGACCGCGCCGGCGAGACGGTGCACGAGCGCCTGGTCAAGGTTGCGGAGTTCACCGCCGACGGCGTCAGCGTCGCCGACGGGCTCAAGCCGGGGGATGTCGTCGTTGCCGCCGGCACCCAGTTCATGACCGAGAATCTCAAGGTCAAGCTGACCGGCGATGCGGTCCAGGCCGCCTCTGCGGAAGGCGATGCCGCAAAGGCCCTGCGCTGACCGCAGGCATGAAGCCGGCTTGATCGTCGCTTCGGCGAAAGGGCTGGGCAAGCGAATTCAGGGTTTCCGGGCGGCGAGCGCCCGATGGTCGAGACGCCAAGATCGAGTTCCTCCGCATCGATCCGCGCGTCCCACCGCGATGAGTGTCTCTCCGCTCGGAAAGCCTCGCCGCCCGGAAGCCAGCATCGGAATATCCTAGCTGCATGCAAAGCGTATGCGCGCACGATCAACGAATTGGACTGACGCCGATGACCGCCACCGACAGCACTGAAAAGCAGCCTTTCAATCTTTCGCGCTGGGCCATCGGCCATCCCTCGATCGCGCGCTTCCTGTTCGGTCTGATCATCATTGCCGGCGCGCTCGGCCTGATGCGCATGGGCCAGAAGGAAGACCCCGATTTCACCTTCCGCGTCATGGTCGTCCAGGCGATCTGGCCGGGCTCCTCGATCCAGGAGATGGAAGACCAGGTCGTCAACAAGATCGAGCGCAAGCTGCAAGAAACGCCGCACCTCGACTTCGTCCGTTCCTACACCCGCGCCGGCAGCGCCATCATCACCGTCCAGATCAAGGGCGACACCAATGCAGAGGAGGTGAAGGACGCCTTCTACCAGGTGCGCAAGAAGGTTGGCGACATCTCCGGCGACCTGCCGCAAGGCCTGCTCGGGCCCTATTTCAACGACGAGTTCGGCGACACCTTCATCACCCTGCACTCGATCGGCGGCGACGGCTACAGCTATCCGGAGCTGAAGAAATTCGCCACCCAGGCTCGCGACATGCTGCTGACGACGCCGGGCGTCGAGAAGGCCGTCATCATCGGCGACCAGCCGGAGAAGCTTTATATCGACGTCTCGTCCAAGGCCCTGGCCGAACGCGGCCTGACGCTGACCGACCTGCAGAACGCCATCAAGGGCCAGAACAATGTCGATCCGGCGGGCTCCGTCGACACCGGCCTGCGCTCGGTGCGCATCTCGGTCGAGGGCGATGTCACCAGGGCTGCCGACATCAGGGAATTGCGCCTGCGCGCCGGTGGTCAGGTGACACGTCTTGGCGACATCGCCACCGTGAGTTCCGGTCTCGAAGATCCCTATCAGCGCAAGTACCGCTTCAACGGCCACGAAAGCGTCCAGGTCGGCGTCGTCATGGCCAAGGGTTTTAACGTCAGGGACGTCGGCACGGATGTCGAGGCGACCTACAAGCGCTTTGAGGAAGCGCTGCCCTACGGCGTTGCGGTTGACCAGATCTCCAACCAGCCCGAGGTTGTCAAGGACGCCGTCAACGAGTTCATGGAGGCGCTCGGCGAGGCGCTGCTGATCGTGCTTGCTGTCTCGCTGCTGTCGATCGGCTGGCGTTCCGGCCTGGTCATCGCCATTGCCATTCCGCTGGTGCTGGCCGCCACCTTCGCCATCATGTACGAGCTCGGCATCGATCTGCAGCGCATTTCGCTCGGCGCCCTGATCATCGCGCTCGGGCTGTTGGTCGACGACGCCATGATCGTCGTCGAGATGATGGAGCGCAAGCTGGAGGAGGGGCTGGTCAAGATCGAGGCGGCGAGCTTCGCCTATTCCTCGACCGCCTTCCCGATGCTGAGCGGCACGCTGATCACCATAGCCGGCTTCATCCCGGTCGGCTTCGCCGCCTCGACCGCAGGCGAATATGTGCGCACGCTGTTCTATGTGGTCGGCATCGCGCTGGTCGTGTCGTGGTTCGTCGCCGTCTATTTCACGCCGTGGCTGGGCTACATGATCCTCAAGCAGCGCAAACACGCCGGCAACCATCATGACGCCTTCGACACCGGCTTCTACCGGCGGCTGCGCGCCACGGTCGGCTGGGCGGTGCGCCACCGCATCATCGTTCTGGTGATGACGCTGGTCACCTTCGCCACCAGCCTGTGGGCGCTCCAGTTCATCCCACAAAACTTCTTCCCGCAATCCTCGCGGCCGGAAATCCTCGTCGATCTCTGGTTGCCTGAGGGAACCTCGATCAAGGAGGTCGAGACGCAGGCCAAAGCGCTGGAAGCCCGGATGATGGACGACAAGGACAAGCGCTTCATCGCCACCTATATCGGCGAAGGCGCGCCGCGCTTCTTCCTGCCGCTCGACCAGCAATTGCGCAATCCGAACTATGCGCAGCTTCTGGTGATGGCCAATGACGAGCCGGCACGTGAGCGGCTGATCCTCAAGCTGCGCTCAGTCCTGGCGCAGGATTTCCCTTCGATCCGCTCCAAGGTCGACCGTCTGTTCCTCGGCCCGCCGACCGGCTGGCCGGTGCAGATGCGCATCATGGGTCCGGACCGCCAGGAGGTGCGCCGCATAGCTGACCAGGTGAAGGCGAAATTCGCCGAAAATCCGCTCCTAGGCGCCGTCCATGACGACTGGCTGGAGCCGGTACCGGCGATGAAGCTGGTCATCGACCAGGACCGCGCCCGTGCGCTTGGCGTCACCTCGCAGCGCATCCGCCAGATGCTGCAGGCAGCGATGTCCGGCGCGCCGCTCGATGACTTCCGTGATGGCGAGGAGACGGTTTCCATCGTCGCCCGCGAACCGGACGCCAGCCGCAGCCTGCTGTCCTCGGTCGACTCGGTCTATATCCCGACCGATTTCGGCGGCTTCGTGCCGCTGTCGCAGGTGGCCAAGGTGGTGCCGGTGCTCGAGCAGGGCGTCGAATGGCGGCGCGACCGCCTGCCGACCATCTCGGTGCGCGCCACGCTGCCGGATGGCGTGCAGTCGAACGACGTCGTCACCAAGCTCTACAATGACATGCAGGGCATGCGCGCCGGCCTGGCGCCCGGCTACAAGATCGAGATCCAGGGCGGTGCGGAAGATTCCGCCGAAAGCCAGGCCTCGATTGCCGCCAAGGCGCCGATCATGCTGGCCGTCATCGTCGTGCTCCTGATGATCCAGCTGCAGCATTTCGGCAAGGCGATGCTCGTGCTGGCCACCGGTCCGCTCGGCATCATCGGTGCGGCGGCGGCTCTGTTGATCAGCGGCGCGCCGTTCGGCTTCGTCGCCATCCTTGGTGTCATCGCGCTGCTCGGAATCATCATGCGCAACTCGATCATCCTGGTCGACCAGATCGATCAGGACATCGCCAGGGGGATGGACCGATCGGAGGCCATCATCGGCTCGGCCGTGCGCCGTTTCCGGCCGATCGTGCTGACGGCGATGACGGCGGTGCTGGCGCTGATCCCGATCTCGCGTGCGGTGTTCTGGGGACCGCTCGCCTACGCCATGATGGGCGGCATCCTCGTCGCCACCGTACTCACCATCCTGGTGCTGCCGGCAGGCTACGCGCTGTTCTTCGGCCGCGAGCCGAAGAAAGGCAGGAAGCCGGCTGATGAGGCCGTGCAGGACAATGACAGGCCGCCACTGGCGCTGGCCGCCGAGTAGGCGCTGCTGGGGCACAGGATCTTCCTTGGAAAATGCTGGAACGCCGTACGCTTGACGTGCGGCGTTCTGGCTTTCTCCTTGCCGGTGGCACCGAGCACCCAGGCAAGTATCTCAACACCAGGCGGGTTCATCAAAATAGGTTGAACGGCCACCTGTATGAAAATGCTTCGCGGCGCCGGTTTTGCAAAACAGAATTCCTTCCCAGGACGGCAAAGCCGTCCGATCCTGCTTACATATCGGAGCGGCAACCCTCGTTCGCATCAGGTGATCATCCCATGGTAGACAATAAGCAATTGCGGCTCGGCGCCTTCATGCGTCCGGTCAGTCTTCACACCGGGGCCTGGCGCTATCCCGGCTCATATCCCGATGCCAACTTCAACTTCGCCCATCTGAAGCGCTTTGCGCAGACGCTTGAGGCGGCGAAGTTCGACGCCTTCTTCATGGCCGACCATCTGGCCGTTCTCAACATGCCGATCGAGGCGCTACGGCGCAGCCACACGGTGACCTCGTTCGAGCCGTTCACGCTGCTGTCGGCGCTCGCCGCCGTCACTGATCATATCGGCCTTGTCGCCACCGCATCGACGACCTTCGACGCGCCCTATCACATTGCCCGTCGCTTCGCCTCGCTCGACCATATCAGCGGCGGCCGCGCCGGCTGGAACATCGTCACCACATCCAATCCCGACGCCGCGCTGAACTTCGGCCTCGACGAGCATGTCGAGCACGACGAGCGCTATCACAATGCGCGGGAATTCTACGATGTGGTGACCGGCCTCTGGGACAGCTTTGCCGACGACGCCTTCATCCGCGACGCCGAGAGCGGGCTCTATTTCGATCCCGCGAAGCTGCATGTGCTCGACCATAAGGGCGAGCATCTCTCGGTGCGCGGCCCGCTCAACATTGCGCGGCCGGTGCAGGGCTGGCCGGTCATCGTCCAGGCCGGCGCATCTGAGGCCGGGCGGCAGCTGGCAGCCGAAACGGCGGAGGTGATCTTCGCCGCCCATTCCGATCTGGCGTCCGGGCAGCGCTTCTTTGCCGATGTCAAAAGCCGGGCCGAGAAGCTCGGCCGTTCGCGCGACGACATCAAGATCCTGCCCGGCGCCTTCGTCATCGTCGGCGACAGCGTCGAGGAAGCACAGGCCAAACGCGCCAAGCTCGACAGCCTGGTCTATTACGAGAGCGGCATTGCCTCGCTGTCGATCGCGCTGGGGCACGACGCATCCGGCTTCGATCCCGACGCGCCCTTGCCCGAAATCCCCGAGACCAATGCCTCCAAGAGCGGCCGTGAGCGCGTCATCGAGCTGGCGCGCCGAGAGACTTTGACCGTCCGCCAGCTGGCGCAGCGGCTCGGCGGCTATTCCGGCCTTGCTTTCGTCGGCACGCCGAAAACCATCGCCGATTCGATGGAGGAATGGCTGTTTGCCGAAGGGTCAGACGGCTTCAACGTCATGTTCCCCTATCTGCCAGCCGGGCTCGACGACTTCGCCGAGAAGGTGGTGCCCGAGCTGCAGCGGCGAAAGCTCTTCCGGCGCGAGTATGAGGGCACCACCTTGCGCGAGAATCTCGGCCTGAAGCGTCCGCCGAACCGGTTCTTCGAAGGCTCCGAAGCGGTCATCCGCAAGGCCGGCTGACGTCTGCCACAAAAAGAAACGGGCGCGCCGAAGCGCGCCCATTCTTTTCAAGCCATCACTTTCAGATGACGAAGTACCAGTTGGCGAGCAGCATCACCACCAGGCCGGCGACCAGCGTCAGGTAGGGCAGCATGCCTGCCTTTTTGACCGAGAGGTCTGCGCCCGCCATGCCGAGGTCGGCCAGCATGTGGTCGGGGAACTTGCCCTTGTCCTGGACGTAGTGCCGGTAGCAGAACACCGGGATGATCAAGGCGGCTGTGATCAGGCCGGCCCAGAGCGCCATCGGGTTCCACACCTTGGCGCCGGCGCCCATGAAGATGGCGTTTACATAGGCGAAGATGGCGCCGAGGCCGAGCAGCCAGCTCGGCGCCTTCCAAGGCCGGTTGATGTGGCCGTTGTCGATGCGGTGGATCCAGCCGGCATTGAGGTTGAGGAAGTTGAAGATGATGTAGCCGCAGTTCGACACGGCGAGGATGAAGAAGAAGCTCGTCGCGTCGGCCGAGGCGATGGCCAGCACGATCAGGTTGAAGACGAGATCGGTCCACATGGCGCGCGTCGGCGCGCCATGCTCGTTGACGTGGCTGAGATAGCGCGGCAGCCAGCCATCGACCGAGCCCTGGTAGAGCGTGCGCGACGAGCCGGCCATTGCCGTCATGATGCACAGCACCAGCGCCAGGATCATCAGCATCACCAAGAGGCTGTGGATCAATGCGCCACCCCCGACCATGCCGGCCAGTGCATCGGCAACACCGGAGCCGTCGACGATCGGCGTCGCCAGCATGCCGTTGAGGCCCAACACGCCCTGGAAGGTGAAGGGCACCAGGATGAACAGAAGCATGCAGAGCAGGCCGGAATAGAAGATCGCCTTGAACGTGTCGGTGCCGGGGTTCTTGAACTCCGATGTGTAGCAGACGGCGGTCTCGAAGCCGTAGGTCGACCACGCCGCGATGAACATGCCGCCTAGAACCAGCGTCCAGCCGGCAATGTTCCACGAGCCGGGCTCCGGCGCGTAAGCCGCCGCCAGCGGCACCAGCGGCGAAAAGTTCGCCCAGTTGATCTGGCCGGTGACGATCGGCACGACACCGACGATCAGCATCGGGATGATGACCAGGAGGCCGATATACTTCTGCACATTGGCGGTGCCGAGAATGCCGCGATGCTGGATCGAGAAGATGATCAGCATCAGCACCGCGCCGATGAAGAAAGTGGCATTGAGGGTGAAGGAGACAGGACCTAGCGTGTGGCTGAACAGCGTCCAGTTGCGGATGGCCGGCGTGGCCGCCGCGGTCACCGCGGCGATGGCGTCGGCAGGCACCGTTCCGGCATGCGCCGCGATATAGGCGACGACGTCCGGCGACGCCTCGGTGAACAGCGGCACCGGCGCCAGCGCGTTGAGAATATAGGCGGCGGCGATCGAGCAGCCCAGCGACAGCACCGGCGACCAGGCGAACCAGTTGCACCACACCGACAGCGGCGCGATGAACTTGGAATAACGCAGCCAGGCGGTGGCGCCGTAGATCGAGGCGCCGCCCGACTTGTTCGGGAACAGGCCGGCGATCTCGGCATAGGTGAAGGATTGCAGGAAGCCCATGATCATGGAAGCGATCCAGATCCCGAAGGCCAGCGTTCCCGTCGTTCCGGCAATGCCGCCGATCGAAAACAGGACAAGGGCAGGAACGCCGCTCGCCACCCAGAAGGCGCCGCGCCAGTCGATGTTGCGGAGCAGCTTGCCTTCAGCGGGCTGCTCCAGGGCAGTGGTAATCGTGCTCATCTGTCTGAATTCCCCATTTTGTGTTCCCGGCCGGTGATGCCTCGGCTTCGCGAAGCTTGTTCCCCGGTACATGACCGCACGACTCCAGTGTTTCCACTCAGTCGTATTTTTTTCTTAACAGTGAAGATTGATCCGGCGCGCTTTCACGTCAAGTGATTTGTGGCGTCGTGCACATCACGGTTGCGAAACGCTCGCTTTGTCCTTCTCCCCTTGTGGGGTGAGAAGCGGTCCGCGGTAGCGGACGGAAAGCCAATTGCTTTCGAGCTTCGAACGCCCTGAGCCTGCGAAGGGCCGGGGGTGCAACCCTCAGGATCGCGGCCTGGTCTTTTGCGGATCGTAGTGGGCGAAGGCCACGACGCGCGCCGGCAGCCGCTTGGCATGACCGTCGAGCTTGCCGATCTCCACCTCTGTGCCGATTGCCGCGTGGGTGACGTCAAGCCTCGCCAGAGCGATGTTTTTGTTCAGCACCGGCGAGCGCATGCCCGAGGTGACGACACCGATCTGGGCGCGGCCGATATGGACGCAATCCCCATGGCCGACGGCGACATTGCTGTCGATGTCGAGGCCAACGAGCTTGTGCTGCGGATGTTCCTTGCGCCTTATCAGCGCCTCGCGGCCGATGAAATCGTCGGTCTTGGCCTTCAACGGTACGGTGAAGCCAATGCCCGCCTCGAACGGGTCGGTCTGGTCGGAGAATTCGTAACCGGCGAAGATCAGCCCGGCTTCGATGCGCACCATGTCGAGTGCCTGCAGGCCCATCGGCTTCAGCCCGTGCGGCTGGCCGGCCTCCCAGATGGCATCGAACACTTTTTCGGCGTCGCGTGGGTGGCACCAGATTTCGTAGCCGAGCTCGCCGGTATAACCGGTGCGCGACACCACGACCGGAATGCCATTGCCGCCGCCGATGCGCGCGACAGCGAAGCGGAACCATTCGAGTTCGTCGATCGACGGTTGCAGCGGCGAGGTCCAGACCACCTCTCGCAAAATGTCACGGCTCTTCGGCCCTTGGACAGCGACATTGTGCATCTGGTCGGTGGACGAGCGCACCAGCACGTTGAGGCCAAGCTTCTTTGCCGTCTCGCGCAGCCATTCGCCGGACATGTCATCGCCGCCGACCCAGCGGAAATTGTCCTTGCCGAGCCGCAGCAGCGTGCCGTCGTCGATCATGCCGCCATGCTCGTAGCACATGGCGGAATAGACGACCTGGCCGACGCCGAGCTTCTTGACGTCGCGGGTCAGCGTGTATTGCAGCAGCGCTTCGGAATCGGGACCGGCGACCTCGAACTTGCGCAGCGGCGACAGGTCCATGATCACCGCGTCCTGCCGGCAGGCCCAGTACTCGGCGATCGGCCCCTCTTTGGCGAAAGAATTGGCCAGCCAATAACCCCGGTATTCCACGAAGTTGCGGGTGTGCTTGGCGAAGCTTGAATGGAAGGCGGTCTCGCGGGTCATTTTCGGTTCCGAATCGGGCGTCATGCGTCTGGCGATCGCTCGCGAGAATTTGTGTTGGCCGGAATAGGTTCGCACATGGATGTCGGTCGGGTTCCAGCCATTGGCCGGTGTCGTGTCGTCGGGACAGGCGGAGGAGACGCAGACGATGTCGGTGAGCGCCCTGAGCAGGACATAGTCGCCGGCGCGCGACCACGGCTCATCCGACACCATGACGCCATGGGCGTCGATCGCCGTGTTGAAGAAGAAGTTGATCGCCATCCAGCCGGCACGTGGGGTGACACCCTTGTCGGCCAGCGCGCGGTTGAAATTCTCCGAGCAGTTGGTGTGGCCGGGATAGCCGATGTCGTCGTAATATTTGGCGGCACACGCCAGCGCGAACGCATCATGCCGGCCGCATGTGTCCTGGATAACCTCGACCAGGGGCTCCATGTCCTGGTCGTAATATTTCGAGTGAAGGCCGGGCATCGGGTAGCTCGACCCCATCAGCGTGCGCGTGGTCGTTACGTCGAGCGGATGGTCCAGCCCCTTGTCCAGCTTGCGCGCCGAGAAGCACTGGAAATCGGTGCACTGGCGGCCGTCGACATCGATGATCTGCAGGTAGTCGCCCGCCTTGACGAAATAGGATTCGGCCGTCGCCGAATGGACGCGCAGGTCTAGCACCGGATCGGCGAGCGGATCGGCAAGCTGCGACTTCGTTTTCAGCCGGATGGTGTTGCGCCGCACGAGAACGGTGAGCGGCGTTGCCGTATCATGGCCGTCGACGAGCATCGGCCCGCCGGGTGCGGCAATCAGCATCGCGCCGTCGCGCGTGACAGTGAATGCCTGCTCGGTGCCGGCAGGCGTTGCGCCACCGAACACACGCACCGCCTTGGGCTCGTCGAGCTGCACCTGGCGGCGCTCAAGGCCACGACGGACGGAAGCCAGGCTGTCATCGCCCTCGGCCAGAAGCGCCTTGATCCCGGCGGCATTGCTGTTGGACTTTTCGCCGAGGATGGAAGGATCGGTGGCGCCGGTCCTGTCCCAGGCCAGCAACTCGCAAGCCTGCCCGCCCTCGACATTGCGCACGGTGAACGTATCGCCGGCCTCGACCTCGATCAGCACCGCGCCATTCCCCAGGATAGTATGGCGCTCCATGCCCGGCGGCAGCGCGATCTGTCCGGGCCTCACGACGAGGCTCGGCCGCGGCGGCCCAGCTGTCACTGAAGGGTAGGGCGACTGGCTCATCTCAGCCTTGCGGTTAGAGAAACATGTTTGCCTGTGTGTAAAATTATTTTAGCAGCAAGAATAGCAGCGCGGTTGGGTTTGGCAAGGTGGAGGTGGCGTTCTCGACGCGGTCGCTGCAGGTTAGACCCTTCCAATCAAACCCATCTTCCGAACGCCAGCGCCGCCCCTCATCTGGCTGCCGCCATCTTCTCCTCGTAAACGGGGCGAAGGATGCTGTCGTCGCCGGTTTCGCCAATCGCCAGCGTTGCAGGAAGAGCGCCGAGGCTGCGACCAGCTGTCCAGCCGATAGATGGGTAACACTTTGAACCGGATACATAGGTGACACTTCTCTCCCCCTATGCGTCCGCCGCAGCGCCAAGCGGATTGGT